>NZ_LJOQ01000032.1:0-30383 GCF_001672255.1 Anabaena sp. AL09 | reverse complement strand
CGAGCGCCCATATTTTAATCACCTCAGTAGATTGATTTTCCGTATTTACTTATCTTTACATAGTTTGATTTCTTTGCGCCGACTTACTTAAGTGTAAGTAGGTTAGCATTGAAAATCGTCGTTATGGCAAGGCAAGAGTGAAGGAGGGTTTGGGCGATTTTACTTTTCGTTACATATTACTCTTCGAGAAGCCGCTTCGCGTCTACGGTTTTTTTCCGTTCACCTACTTATGACTGGTAACTAACATTTTTTTCTACTCAAATAATTGGAGTTTAGACTAAATCTTTTCTTGTAGGCTCAACCCCTTGCTGTATAAGGTTTATAACTTACAAGACGTAAAATAATTTGGAAACCCTTAAAGCCTTGCCTAGAGAGACTTTGGCGGATTAGGAGGGGAAGTTCGATATAGTTAATATACAGTGAATTAATACTAATGAGTTAACATTAGGTTAATTTCATATTAATTTTTACCATAAAAAAAAGAGACGCAAGAGCCATAAATAGGGCAGGGGAAACGCATCTAATTTTTTTTGACAAAATGTAACTTATATGAATAGAGAAAAAGGGCAGTATTACAAGAGTAATATCAAGTTAATATGTGAATATAAAGAAAATTTGATGGTAAATTCGTTTCGATAAGAATCAATAAAATGGGTTGAAGTGGTATTCTCTCTTAAATTCAAAGAAACAAAATCTAGAAATGAAGTTACCACCAAAAATCACAATAGTAGATCACTTTAAAGATTTAGAAGACACAAGAGTTGAGAGAACAAAAAGGCATAAATTAATAGATATAGTTCCGCTTTTTCTGCCTTTTCCTGCTCCAAATCATCCAAATACTTCAAAAACAGCAGCCAAGAAGTTTGCTCAGTGTAATCTAATTCCGTAGTACAACCTGCCTCTTTCCAGAGAACATCATCAATATTCTTAAAAGTTTGCTCAAACATTTAGCTTTATTCTAGAACTTCTATTATTAATAACCTGACTAAAATTTTACACCTAAGAGGATGTTTGAAAAGTGGTATTCCGTAATTTTCATCACATTGTCCAGTTCCCTCCCCTTTACAAGGGGAGGGTTAGGGTGGGGTAAAAAATATTTGATACATCAACCATAACTTTTCAAACACCCTCTAAGAGGTTAAATAAAAATCGGCGTTGGTGAATGAAGGTATGATTTTTTCAGGCTTCGCCCCGCTTCGCTAACACGCAGAGACGCAGAGGACGCAGAGAGTAAGAGTTTAAGAACTAGAATATTTGATTTTCATACCTCAATTTACAAAAACTCAAAACCATCAGGTTGACTTTACAACAGCCACCACTACAGATAAAGTCTAAAATCGGGATGACTGGATTCGAACCAGCGGCCCCTTCGTCCCGAACGAAGTGCGCTACCAAGCTGCGCCACATCCCGCCACAAAAATGGCATTATAAAAAGATATTACCACAATCAGCAGAAAATAACAAACTTTCTCTTTTCCACAAAGGTCTTTGCTTGCTACCATAAGATTTGTATAACTAAAATGGTAAAAGTAGACTGTGACTGTAAAACCAGACTGGTTGCGAGTAAAAGCGCCTCAATGGGAGCGTGTTGGTAACGTTAAAGAAATTTTGCGGGATTTAGCCCTGAATACCGTTTGCGAAGAAGCTTCCTGTCCCAATATTGGGGAATGCTTCAACGCGGGTACTGCCACATTTTTAATTATGGGTCCAGCTTGCACCAGGGCTTGTCCTTACTGTGATATTGATTTTGAAAAGAAACCCCAAGCATTAGATCCCACCGAACCGACACGACTAGCAGAAGCAGTGCGGCGAATGCAGCTTAATCACGTCGTGATTACTTCCGTTAACCGAGATGATTTACCTGATGGTGGTGCATCTCAATTTGTCCGCTGTATTAATGCTATTCATGAAGTTTCGCCTCATACAACAATAGAAGTATTAATTCCCGACTTATGCGGTAATTGGCAAGCTTTAGAAATAATTCTGCAAGCTAAACCAGAAGTAATTAACCACAACACAGAAACCATCTCCCGCTTATATCGCCGTGTGCGTCCCCAAGGAAATTATGAGCGGACAATGGAATTATTACAGCGCTCGCGCCAAATTTCTCCCAGCACTTACACCAAATCTGGTATTATGGTCGGCTTGGGTGAAACAGATGCAGAAATTCGCCAAGTCATGGAAGACCTACGAAGAGTAGATTGTGATATTTTGACAATTGGGCAATATCTCCAACCCAGTCAAAAACACTTACAAGTATCTGATTTTATAACACCTGAGCAATTTGCAGCCTGGCAAACTTTTGGGGAAGAACTAGGATTTTTACAAGTTGTTTCTTCACCCTTGACAAGAAGCTCCTATCATGCAGAACAAGTCAGAGAATTAATGAAACGTTATCCAAGATAGTCAGTTGTTCGTTGTCAGTGGTCAGTGGTCAGTTGTCAGTTGTTCTACCCCAATCACCAATCACCAATCACCAATTACCCATTACCAATGACCAATCACCAATTACCAAATTCAAAATCTGTCGTTATTCTTGGTGCGGGTGCTTGGGGTACAGCCTTGGCTAAATTAGCAGCAATTAATGGACATCAGGTGCATCTATGGTCACGACAGGACTCGCAACCTCTAGAAAAAGTATTAGAGGATAAAAATGCTCAAATAGTCTTGTCGGCTATTTCTATGAAAGGGGTAAGAGATGTGGCCTCTATGGTGCAATCTTGCCCCCTGTCTCCACAGACAATCTTTGTGACTGCAACTAAGGGACTAGAACCACACACTACATACACACCTTCGCAAATTTGGCAAGCAACTTTTCCTAATTCTCCTGTTGTGGTCTTATCAGGTCCGAATTTATCCCAGGAAATTGCCCAGGAATTACCAGCAGCAACAGTAGTAGCGAGTAAAAATACCAAAGCTGCCCAAACCGTCCAATTGGTATTTTCTTCTAGTCGCTTTCGTGTCTATACTAACCCTGACCCTGTGGGCGTAGAATTAGGAGGAACACTGAAAAATGTGATAGCGATCGCCGCTGGTGTATGTGATGGGTTACACTTAGGCACAAATGCCAAAGCTGCCCTAGTCACCCGTGGGTTAACCGAAATGGTACGAATCGGTAATACTTTAGGTGCGAAAACGGAAACATTTTATGGTTTATCTGGTCTAGGGGACTTATTAGCAACCTGCAACAGCCCTTTAAGCCGTAATTATCAAGTTGGTTATCAATTAGCCAATGGACAAACGCTGCCAGAAGTTCTGGCAAATCTTCCAGGTACAGCCGAAGGTGTGAACACTTGTCGGGTATTAATGGAAATTGCCCAACAACGAGGTATTGCTATTCCCATTACTGAACAAGTTTATCAACTACTTGAAGGAGCAGTTACACCCAGACAAGCGTTAGATAAACTGATGATCCGAGATATCAAACCTGAATTTGATAATTTTCCCACAGAACAAATCTGGTAAATAAGGGAGAAATGCTGACAGGATAAGGTGTCCAATTAAAATTAAATGACTACCGCAAAATCCCTAGAAAAAATTTGTCAAATTGTCAGGAAATTACTTTTTGAGTGATGTAAATATGACTATGTAGTTTATAAACATCATCATAATTAGAAGTGAGTTTATAATCAGTTAAAAAATAACCGTTAATATTCCTAAACATGGTATTATTGACCAGTTAAATCATAATTGAAAATCTGGCTAAAGATTTCCATAGCTATTTGTTTAATCACACGGATACTAGCAACGAACGAGTCATTAAAAATGTATTATTTCAAACTAGTAACCTGTGACGAAAATAACTATCCAGTTAAAACAGTCCAAAAGTTGATAAATTAAGTTTTCTCCTCTCCTCCGCGCTTGGACTAGTACAGCGTAAGTAAGATAACCATTAAAAATCCCTAAAAAGCTTATACAATCTGCTTTTTTAATTTTTAATTGTTAATTTTTAATTCCGTCCTGCGGTACTAGTACAAAGTTTTGCAAAGAATTGTACATCGAAACCCAAATCGTGTTATTTGATGACGAGTTACGGAATAGCAACAGTTGATTAGATAACCGTAATTTTAGTTAACCATAATCTATTGTTACCTGGAGTAATTTGAGACATCATGCCAGCAACATCCTTTTATAAAAATGCCGCCCACGACGGGCAAAATCCTAGTCCACCTTTGGATATTGAAATCAATAATGATGATGATTTGCCAGATTTAGACATGGCTGCGGTTGAATCTGATTTAGCTTTAGCCGCGCAAACTACCAGACGCAGTACCGACTTAGTGCGTCTCTATCTGCAAGAAATTGGGCGAGTCCGGTTATTGGGACGAGATGAAGAAGTTGCTGAAGCCCAAAAAGTACAGCGATACTTACGAATGCGATTAATGCTTAGTGCTGCTGCTGCTGAAGGAGATGCTGTAATTATCCCCTATTCGCGGTTAATGGAGGTACAGGAGCGGTTGAAAGCAGAATTAGGACACCGCCCTTCTTTAGAACGGTGGGCGACTACTGCGGGGATAAGTTTACCTGATCTTAAACCTACCCTAGCCAATGGCAAAAGACGCTGGGCCGAAATTGCTAATTTAACAGTAGAAGAACTAGAACAAGTTCAAACTCAAGGACTGCAAGCCAAATCCCACATGATTAAGGCGAATTTGCGTTTAGTGGTATCTGTCGCTAAAAAGTATCAAAATCGGGGTTTGGAATTGTTGGATTTGGTTCAAGAAGGGACTTTAGGTTTAGAACGAGCCGTGGAGAAATTTGACCCCACGAAGGGCTATCGTTTTAGTACCTATGCTTACTGGTGGATTCGTCAAGGTATTACCAGGGCGATCGCTACTTCTAGCCGGACTATTCGCCTTCCTGTTCATATTACCGAAAAGCTCAACAAAATTAAAAAGGCGCAACGGAAAATTGCCCAAGAAAAAGGTCGTACCCCGACTTTAGAAGACCTGGGAATTGAGTTAGATATGACACCTGCCCAAGTGCGGGAAGTATTATTGAGAGTTCCTCGTTCTGTGTCTTTAGAAACCAAGGTAGGGAAGGATAAAGATACTGAATTAGGAGAATTGTTAGAGACTGATACGATTACTCCAGAGGAGATGTTAATGCGGGAATCTTTACATAAAGATTTGCATAGTCTTCTAGATGATTTAACTGGTCGGGAACGTGATGTAATTTCAATGCGCTTTGGCTTATCCGATGGTCATGCTTACTCTTTAGCAGAAATTGGCCGCGCCCTTGATTTATCACGGGAAAGAGTCAGACAAATTGAATCCAAGGCTTTGCAAAAACTCCGCCAACCCAAGCGCCGTAACCTAGTCCGCGACTATCTAGAGTCATTAAGTTAGGAGGCAGAAGGCAGAAGGCAGGAGGCAATAGAAAGATATTTTCTACTGACAACTGACAACTGACAACTGACAACTAACAACTGACAATCAGCAAATATTCTCAATAGGCAATGATTGTTGCAAATCAACCCCAACATTTGTTATATTCTCAATTAATGAGCTTTGTTGAGAAAATTTAGTATGACTGTCTACACAACTGGTTCACTCAAGGCGGAATTAAACGACCGTGGCTGGCGTTTAACTCCACAACGCGAAACAATTCTGCATATTTTTCAAGAACTCCCCCAAGGTGAGCATTTAAGCGCAGAGGATCTATATCATCGTTTAGAAGCTGACAGTGAAGGAATTAGTTTATCAACTATCTATCGCACTTTAAAGTTGATGGCGAGAATGGGGATTTTGCGGGAGTTGGAATTAGGTGAAGGGCATAAACATTATGAAATTAACCAGCCTTATCCCCATCACCATCATCACTTAATTTGTGTCCGCTGTAATTCGACTATTGAGTTTAAAAATGACTCAATTTTAAAGATTGGCGGAAAAACAGCCCAAAAAGAAGGTTTCCATTTATTAGATTGTCAAATGACAATTCATGCTGTATGTCCTAAGTGCCAAAGGGCATTAATGCCTATTTAGATAACTAGGAACTTGGTATTATAGGGTTCCTTTTAGGAACTACGGTCAGAAACGGTAAGTTCCCGTGATGAAGCAGGAAGTAAACACTAAGGTTATCGCTGTCCAGATGTGTCTAGACTTTGGTAATTTTGGGTAAGTTTTATAGAACGGATAGACATCTGCAATTTTGGAAGATGAATCAAGTAGTGCGGGAATCTAACTGCATTGAGAAAGCGGGATTAAAAACTTCCGCTTTTAACATCTTTAAGGCTGATACCATAAAATTCTTGAGCGCGACTAATTGCTTTTTTGGTATCAGATGCCATCATGCCGTTGATTTGACCTTTATAGAAACCTTTTTCATGTAGTCGTCTTTGAATTTCTAAAGTGGTAAAATCACTTTTGGCAGAATTTTTAACTAAACTATATAACTTAGAACGGGTGGTTTGTCCAGCCATACCACTAGCTTCTAGTTTGTGCTGTTTTTGAAAGCGATTTACAGCATCAACTGTGTTAGAACCATAGTAACCATTGGGCTGATTTTTTAAGAATCCGGCTATGATTAATTGTTCTTGGAGAATTCTGACGGCTTCACCGCGATCGCCTAAACTAAGTGTATCTTGATTATCTGATTTTTGGGAAGTAGTTATGTCATTTTCATCAGTCACCGCTGGTAATTTCGCTAATGTGGATTTACCAACAATGCCATCAACTGTGAGGTTATAAGCTTTTTGGAATCGTTTGACAGATTCTTGAGTAATTGGACCAAAAATCCCTGTGGAATTGCCATAATAGAAACCAGCGATTTTCAAGCGTTCTTGTAAAACTTTGACATCGGCACCTTCATCACCTTTAACAAAGAAATTGGGGTTTTTGCGTTTGTTGCTTACAGAAATGATATTATGTGGCGTAGTGAGGGTTGTAGGGGCTGTACTGATAAATTGTTTGTTGCTTTTTTCAACCTGAGATGTCGAATTTTGTTCTAGATTTTTAACAACATCACCGTTATTTTCGGTTTCAACCTGAGATGTCGAATTTTGTGCTAGATTTTTGACAGAATTGCTGTTATTTTCGGTTTCGAGTGCGAAAACACTACTAACACTATTAAGAATAGATAAAGTAAGAACCAGGGGAATCATGTATTTCCACGCATTGCTGGAAAAGAGTTGCCAATTTGGTGCTGCTGCTTTTTTGAATAAAGAACTGAGAGATATTAACTCAGTGGTTTCTATGTCTTCATTGGCAAAGGCTAAATGTAAATACGCAAGGTTTTCCATGTTCGTTTCCTAAATTAAATTATTTTTCTTCGATAGTTGCTTCCGCCTGATGGACTAAATTGCGGAGATTTTCTAAAGTTTGTATACTTACATCCTGCCATAACCCGCGCTGATTTGCTTCTAGTAATCTTTCCGCAATATCGCGCAATGCCCAAGGATTTTTATCCTGGATAAATTCACAAACGGCAGCATCTTCTAAATATGCTTCAACAACACCTTGATACATATAATCTTCGACACATTGGGCGGTAGCATCGTAAGCGAAGAGAAAATCTACGGTTGCAGCCATTTCAAATGCACCTTTATAACCATGACGCATAACTCCAGCTATCCATTTAGGATTAACCACGCGAGAACGATAAACCCTGGCAATTTCTGAACTAAGTTGACGGACTTTGGGCTGGGATGTGTTGGAATTATCACCAAAATAAGTTTCAGGATTTTTACCTTGAAGAGAACGCACCGCTGCGGTTAAACCACCCTGAAATTGATAATAATCGTCGGAATCGAGTAAATCATGTTCTCGATTGTCTTGATTATGCAGGACAATTTGCATTTGCTTCAAGCGTTGTTCAAAAGCTTCCACATTATTGCTCCCTGTTTCCTGACTAGAGGAGTAGGCGTAAGCACTCCAATTTGTGTAAGCTTGGGCTAAGTCCTGATCATTTTCCCAGTTTTGGGAGGCCATTAGTCCTTGGAGTCCTGCACCATAAGCCCCTGGTTTTGAACCAAAAACGCGATATTGCGATCGCTCGGCTGCTACTTCTAAAGATAAACCTTCTTGAGTCCATTGTTCAGTTTCTTTGCGAACTGTATCTGCTAGAGGATTTTGATCTGCTGGTTCATCTAAAGCCGAAACCGCTTTCACAGCTTGATCAAATAAGGTGATTAAATTAGGAAAAGCATCCCGGAAAAAGCCAGAAATTCTCAGGGTGACATCCACACGGGGACGACCGACAATGGATAAAGGTAAAATTTCAAAATCTACTACTCGTCGCGCTGCACCATCCCAAACGGGTTGCACACCAAGTAAAGCTAAAGCTTCGGCTATATCATCACCACCAGTCCGCATGGTAGCTGTCCCCCACAGGGATAAACCCAGGGTTTTGGGATATTCTCCATGTTCTTGGGTGTAGGTTTCAATCAGGGTTTCAGCGGCTTTTCTGCCAATATCCCAGGCGGTTTCTGTGGGTATGGCGCGAATATCAACGGCGTAAAAGTTTTTACCTGTGGGCAGGACTTCGGGGCGGCCGCGGGTGGGTGCGCCAGAAGCACCGCTCTTGACGTATTTGCCATCAAGTCCCCGTAATAGGTTGGTGGTTTCTTCGCTGGTTTTTCGCAGGGCTGGGAGGAGTTTTTCACTGATCCAGTTTTCGGTGGCTGTTCCCTCGATTATTTGTTCTACTAAGTGGGCTGCTTCTATTTCTAGGAGGCCGATGACATCGCCGATGATATGACAGGATTTAAGTTTCGCGCAAAGGCGCAAAGGAGCAAAGTGGGTTATCGGTGGGGTGAAGGGGGTTGAGAAGTTGTCTGTGAGGGGGTCTATGTCTATTTGCCATTGTTTGGCGATCGCTCTGGTAATGCCGATATAATGGCGGTTGGGGATGCGGGCGATCGCTACTATTAAGTCTCGCAGTTGTGTTCCTTGGGGACATTGGCCGAATATGTGTAAGCCGTCACGGATTTGGGCTTCTTTGAGTTCGCACAAGTAACCGTCTAGGGAATTTAAAATTAAGGTTTCAAAGTTGGTGATGTCTTTGGGGTTGGTAATTCCTAAGTCTTTATATAGGTTTTCTTTGATGACTAATTCTTGAATACGATCTCGTATTGTTGGTAAACGGGAAGGATCTAAACTTTCGGCTTCGTAATATTCATCAATTAGGTTTTCTACTTGTTGCAATGGTCCATATAATTGGGCGCGGGTCATTGGTGGGGTTAAATGATCAATTATTACGGCTTGGGCGCGTCTTTTTGCCTGTGAACCTTCTCCTGGATCATTAACAATAAATGGATATAAATGGGGCATTGGACCGAAGGCAATTTCTGGATAACAAGTATTAGATAAAGCCACACTTTTCCCCGGTAGCCATTCTAAGTTGCCATGTTTGCCAACATGAACTATGGCATCAGCATTAAAAGATTCTCGTACCCAATAATAAAAGGCTAAATAATTATGTGTTGGTTCTAAATCTGGCGCATGATAATTTAAACTAGGGTCGAGATCATAACCTCTTGATGGTTGAATACCGACGAAAACATTACCAAATTGAATTCCAGAAATTGCCCAATTTTGGACTGAATCTAAAGTTGGTTTTCCCCAACGGGCAATAATTTCTTTTTGGATTATTTCTGGTAAAGTAGCAAAATATTTTTGATATTCTGCTGTTGATAAACTTTGGTTGATTGGTTTCCAGTCTTTTCCTTCTGGATCATTAGTAACGCTAGATGTGAGAATTTGAATTAATTCGTCTCCGGTTTCGGGAATATTTTCTAGTTCATAACCAGCTAATTTTAAAGCCTTGAGAATTTCTACACAACTAGCAGGAGTGTCCAATCCTACGCCGTTGGCGAGGCGGCCGTTGGTGTTGGGGTAATTTGCTAAAATTAGGGCTATACGGCGTTCTTGGGGTGGTTTTACCCGCAATCTTACCCAGTTTGCAGCCAGTTGGGCGACAAATTCAATGCGATCGCTCACAGGTTCATAAATTACGACATCGGTTTCTAGTTTATGATTCCGAGTTTGCAAAGTTTTGAAAGACACAGCCCGGCTAATAATTCTCCCGTCTACTTCTGGTAATGCCACATTTATCGCCATATCACGGGGTGTTAAACCTTGTGATTGTGATTCCCATTGTTCAACGGAACTAGCGCAGAGAATTACTTGTAAAACGGGTATATCTAATTTTTCCCAAAGTTCAGTTTGTGGTGTTTCTGTTTCTAAACTTGCTAGGGAAAAACTTGTAGTATTCATCAATAAACTAACATGATTATTATTTTCTTCTGCCAACAATTCACACAACTTATCGCTGACACCAGGTTCACGTAATGAAGAAACAAAAACAGGTACAGGTTGTAAATTTTTCTCTATTAAAGCATTACACAAAGCATCAATAACTTTGGTATTTCCTGCTAAATAATGAGCGCGATAAAACAAAATCCCAACTTTAGGCTGAATTGGTAAAAGTTCTTTTTTTTCTTCTTTCCACTCATACAAACCCACACGGGGAACAGGTTGTGGAGGTGGAGGATTAAATTCTGTTAATAAAGCCGTATCAGCGATAAATTTTAAAGCATTGAGGAAATTTTCTGTACCACCTTCTTGAAAATATTGCCAGATTTTCTGGACAATTTCTGGAGCAATTGTAGATTTGGAGATTAAATCAAGATCAAGTCCGTCATCTCCTGGCATTATAATTAGGGTTGTACCATTACGTTCTCCAATTTCCTGTATAACTTCTAGACCATAATTCCAATAAGAACTTCCACCAATAAGACGCAGAATAATTACTTGCGCTGATTCTAATACTTGTTCGCTATAAGTGTCTATACTTACTTGTTGTTGTAGTTGTAATAAATTAGCGACTCGAATTTCTGGAAATTCATCAGGTAATTTAGAAACTACAGTTCCTAGAGTTTGAATATCAGTATCTGCTGCTGTAATCAATACAAATGGTGCTATAGTTTGTTCTAGGAAAAATAAACCCTCTGACTGATTCCAGCCTCCAGCAGTAGCATTTATACGGTGCATAATTGGTAATTAATAAACGTTTAGGTCTCAGTATATGGAGAAAGATTCAAGTAGGATTTCTATATATTTTATGATACTTTTATTAATTTGTGTCTTTTGTAATTAAAATGATGGAATCTTTATCTGAAGATTTACAACATAAAGTTGCAGAACACTTGAGAGAATATTTGGCAGATTTGCAAGATGAACTTACAGTATGTTGTATAATCATCAGTTATTTACAAAGATTGAATTTCTATTTCTGTTTCTGTTTGAACTTCTGTTTCAATTTGAGCCTCCACAATAGATGTATAAATGGGAATATCAGCTTGTATTGCTTCAAAACTTACAACTAGAGAGTATGGAACTTCAGCAAAAGGATCGTTATTCCAGCCTTCGTGTCCTACTACTGCTATGCAAAATGCCTCTCTTAAGTTATAAGATTTTACAACAGCCCAATCTTTTTGGATAGTTCCTATACTTCTGGATACATTTTTAATGCTTCTATAACGTTTTTCTTTACCAAGAGTCCAGGTAAATAATTCGTCTCCTTTCTCAGCATCTTCTGGAATCTTATGATTAGCTAACATTCTACCTAAAAAATGTTTTGAATCCTCACCGGTTTTGCTACAATCCCAATCTAACCAAGTTGATAAATACTTTCTTCTATTCCGCCTTGTTCTGCGAGGTTGGGCTTTATATGATAATGTAATTTCCAATAAAATCTCAAATTCTTCTCCTGGTGATCTGAGACTGTCTGGTAATTTTACTTGGTAAATGTCAACCTCTCCGGCTTTAATTAATTTCTTCCCTTGTGTGATTAGTGTGATACGATTAGGAGTATTACTAATGGCACGCTCAACATCAGGAATACCATAGCCTATTTGACGAATTACATTATATTTTTCTGGTTCTACCGTTCCCCTTATGATCAAACATCCTTTTAATATATCCAAAACCATTGTGAAAATATTAAAACCTCAAATCCAATCGGTGTAGGGGTTTCAGGGATATTTTACCGAAAATATCATAAAGGGAGCGGTAGAGCCATTTTTCTTCATTAGTTTTTGCTAATGCCCAATCTGGCCAACGTGCTGATTGAACAATTAATGCTCGATATAGCAAACAACTTTCATTAGGAAACTCAGCAGCAAGTCTGGCTGCAATATGGGTTACTCTTGGTGCTGCAAAGGAAGTTCCAAAAGCATCCGCAGCAACTAAAGGACTAGGAGTAGGACTTAAAGTTGATCTTACTAATTCCGGGCTGGTATTGGTGTTACAAATGAAGTTTGGTGGTTGATTTTCATCTTTTAAAATATCACCGCCATACTCTACTACTTCTGGTTTAATTGTATCCCAAATTCCCAAACCAGAACAGGAAAAAGGAGAAGATTCGTCTTTTTCTCCTAATGAAGACCAAGATAAATCACGAAAAGAATTTGAGTTAATTGAACCGACTGTTAAAGCTTGAAAACTTTGTGACGGGTTGGCAATTCTACAAGAGTTTTCTGTCAAATAATCTGGGTATTCTCTACGAGCTAATAAGTGATGTTTAACGGATAATCTTGGTGAAGTTCGATAGCTATCTAAAGGAATATTCCCAGCAGCTACTATAAAAAGAATATCTTTTTCATAACTTAATTGATCTATAGTATACGCCCAAGTGCTCATATATCTAGTCCGACAAGGAGCATCACTAGCAAGTGAATGATTAAATATTCTTGTTGCTGTTTGACTATAGTAATATTCAACTATCCTTTCTAACAATTCTGGTGGATACAGTTTATCTAATAATCTGCAATTTTTATCTAGTATTCTGGCATTTTGTAGCCAAAAAATAGGTTTATATATTCCTTTTTGGGGAATAGTTCTTGGATATAAAACTGCTCCTGCAACCCTTGTTCCATGTCCACCATTACTAACCATATCAGCAGTTAAATTGATTTCTGAAGGAATCCAAGATTTTGAATTATTGTAATCAATAGCATTTTTTAGTAAAGGATGTTCTTCTTGAATACCGCTATCAATAATACATATTTTAGGAGCATCTTCATCAGGAGATTCTAATATAAATGAGACATTTTCATATTCAGATATTTCATGTTTAGGTAAACCTGGTTCATAAATGTTTTCTTGTTCGGTTACTTCAAAAACATAAGGAAAATTAAATACTAAATCCTTTAATCCTAATCCAGAAATTCGAATTAGACATGAAAAACTATCAGGAATTCTATCTGATTGCGGAGTGTCGTCTATAAAGCCACTTAATAATTCACCATGATATTTAGGATTAGCAATGAATTTTGATAAATGTTCTTGCCTTTCATATGCTAAATCATCCCATTCTTCATAGCTTAAATCACGAGCTTCAATCCATTTATTAATTGCTATTACATAATTTTCAATATTTTTATAACTTTGCGGTTCTGGATATTCACGCAATTTACTTTTAGTTCCTAAACAAGATATACCAACTTTAACAACTTTAACCTGATCATCTTTTATTTGATCCCATGTTTGTAATAACTTTGGAGATAAAATAAATTCTGGACGCTGTTTATCATCCAGAAGATCCAAAATATTTACAACAATACCACCACTATTTTGATTTTTCAAAAAAAATTCTACTTTCTTTTGAAGCTCAGTCAGATTAATATTAGCAGAAGTACCAATAATATATTCATTTTCTATCTCAGATATTGTTTCTATAACTTCAAAAACATAAGGAAAATTCAATACTAAATCTTTTAAACCTAACCCAGAAATTTGAATTAGACATGAAAAACTATCAGGTACTTTAGAAAACTGACTGGTATCTTCTGCAAAAAGACTTGAAATTTTTCCATAATATTTATGCTTACTAATAAAATTCAATAAATATTCTTGTCTTTGTAATACTAAATCTTTCCATTCTGTATATATTGAATTACGTTGATCGATCCATTTATTGATTGATTTTAGATAATTTTCAGGATTTTTATAATTCTTTTTATCTGGATGTTCAGGTAATTTGGTTTTAGTTCCTAAACATGATATACCTACTTCAACAACATAAAAATTATCATCTTTTATTTGTTCCCATTGTTGTAATAAAGGTGGAGATAAAATAAATTTATGACGTTGATTTCTGTCAATAATATTCAATATTTTTGCAATTACATTACCACCTTTCTGTTCATTTAAAAATTTGTCTATTTTCTTTTGAAGTTCAGTAAGATTAGTATCCGTAGAAGCACAGATAATATATCCATCTTCTAACTCAGATATGATTTCTATTTCAGAGGTTCTTAGATCATCTAAATCAAAAGTTTTTGTATCAATTTGGAGTATTAAAGATATGGCATTGGTAAGCGTGGTTTTTTTATCTTGCTCTTGTTTTTCTTGAGAAATATGCCAATCATAAATGATAGAAGATACTAACTTTTTGAGATTACTTCCATGTCCCTGTCTATTACTCAAATTAATAGATGTAGGAGTTTCTTTTTTCCAAACACCAAATAGAGGTCTTGCCCTACCCTTGTCTGTCAACCTAAGCTGAATATGTGGAAAACTCTGAGAACTTTGAACCATTTTTTTCTCCAAACACCAAAAATTTAACTCTCAAAAAACTAGGAAACCTTGATTTCAGCGATCGCTTCTTCTAAGTGTTCCTGAATCACTAATCCCTCTCGCTCTAAAATCGCTCGTTTAGCTGCATCTTGGGCAACCCTCACAGCTTGAGCCGCAGAAAAATCTTTCATCTGCTCAATGATTCTTGGCCAGTTGATAGATCCCACTTCAATTGCAGATAGTGTTTCCCTCAGTATAAATTCTAGTTCTTTTTCTCCCGGTTTGGGTACTGCAATCAGATCATCAAATCTTCTCCACAAGGCAGTATCCAAAGATTTATTCAAATTCGTAGCAGCTACCATAAGCCCAGAAGAAGGTTGATATTCATCCAAAATTTGCAAAAATGTATTTACAACTCTCTTAATTTCTCCCACTTCCTGAGAATCTTCTCGTGTCTTAGCAATTGAGTCACATTCATCTAAAAATAATAAACATGGATTTTTTGCAGCATCCTCAAATACAAGTCTTAAATTACTGGCTGTCTCCCCTAAAAAAGACGATACCATTGCATCAAACCGGACTTTTAAAAGCGGTAAACCTGTATTCCAAGCTAAACGTTCTGCTCCCAATGTCTTTCCACAACCAGGTGGTCCATAAAGGAGAATTTTTTGCCGATAACGTAGTCCATGATGAGCTAGTCTATCTCTTGCTGCATATTCACGCTCAATTCTTTGAAAACGCTTCTCAATTTTTTCAGGCAATACCATGTAATGACGCAATTTATCCCTTGGTATGGTCGTTACCAGGGGAAGATTAAAACGCTTACTCGTTGGTAATTCGCTTAAACCCTGTAAGTTTTCTCGTGTTGTTTGTGTGGCATTTGCAAGAGAGGAAACAGGTTTTATCAAGTCGGGAGATTGATCTTTAGGTTTCTTTTTAGTAATATTCTCTAACTGGTCAGCAAGAAGAGTATGTCCTTTGCTGCGCTCTTCTTCTATAACTAGATATGTAAGTTTGTCAATCGCTTCTTGGTCTGAACTAGCGATCGCTCTGAAAAACCTTTTGAGAAGCTCTCCCTTCATATTGCCTCTCTCCGCAAAAATAGAAGTTTCTTATGTATATAGTACAATTATACTCTATAACTCAGTGCATCACAAATTGTATCATGATTATCCTATCTGTGATATGGATTTTAGTGATTATCAAAAGGATTTAGATACAAAAGCCAATCAAGAGCGTTTTTTTGCAGGTATTCCTAAAATTCCTCACAAAGCTACGGATAAAATGGCGATTTATACCCTGTTTTTACAACATATTATTTATTCTCTCAATGAACAGGGTAAAGCTGCTGTGGTTGTTCCTACGGGTTTTATTACCGCACAGTCGGGTATTGATAAAGCAATTCGGACAAAATTAGTAGATGAAAAAATGTTAGCAGGTGTGGTATCCATGCCGAGTAATATTTTTGCTACGACGGGAACAAATGTTTCTATTTTATTTATTGATAAGGGAAATAAGGATGATGTAGTTTTGATTGATGCTTCTAGTTTAGGTGAAACTGTGAAAGATGGCAAGAATCAAAAAACGGTTTTAACCGCAGCAGAAGAAAATCAAATTATTACCACTTTTAATGATCAGAAAGCCATTGATGATTTTTCTGTAGTGGTGAGTTATAATCAAATTGCTGAAAAAAATTATTCTCTCAGTGCGGGGCAATATTTTGATGTGAAGATTGAGTATACAGATATTACTCCAGAGCAGTTTGAGGAGAAAACTCAGGGGTTTACTAATAATTTGAATAGTCTTTTTAGTGAGTCTAGGAAGTTAGAGGATGAGATTAAGAAGCAGTTGGGAGGGTTAAAGTATGAATAGAGAGTTATTGAAAAATTTATGCTTGAAAGATCAAGCGGGTATTTATGGTATACCTGCTTCAGCAGAAGATTTTGACACGAATAAAGTTAGATATTTAAGAATTACTGATATTTCTCCAGATGGAAACCTTTTAGATAATGATAAAAAAAGTGTTAGTTCTGAAAATATAGAAAAATACATTCTTAATGATGGTGATATTGTATTTGCTAGAACAGGAAATTCAACTGGCAAAACTTACTATCATGAAAGTAAGAATGGAATATTAGCTTATGCTGGCTTTTTAATTAAATATTCGCTTGATCCTAAAAAAGTCAATCCTAAATATTTAAAATATTTTACTATTTCTACCGAATACCGCACATGGGTTAATAACTTATCATTAGGTAGTACAAGAGGAAATATAAATGCTCAAACATTTTCTAATTGTCCTATTTTGCTACCAAATAGAAATCAACAAGATTTATTAGTTTCTATTCTTTCGGCTCTACCGCTCCCTTTATGATATTTTCGGTAAAATATCCCTGAAACCCCTACACCGACTGGATTTGAGGTTTTAATCCCTCATTAATTTATATCAAACCCATGTACACCAATGGTTTTGGATATATCAAAAGGATCTTTGATCACAAGGGGAACGGTAGAACCATTCTTTCTTATTTTGATGACAAAATAGAAATTAATAATCGCATTAATTCAGAATTAGAGAATCTAGCGAAAACAATATATGATTATTGGTTTGTGCAGTTTGATTTTCCCGATGAAAACGGCAAGCCTTACAAATCCTCTGGCGGTAAAATGGTGTATAATCAGGAGTTTAAACGAGAAATTCCTGCTGGTTGGGAAGTTAAAAAGTTGGGGAATTTTGGAGTATTTAAGAATGGAGTAAATTATGATCCATCTCAACCAGGTGAGAGGTTGTTTGAAAACTTTTTCGTGTGGGATCTGACACCCGCAGATCCTCCTAATCGCCCAAGTTAATTTACAATTAAAAATAAAACATGATTAATTTACCAAAAGGATTAATCGTTTCCTGTCAAGCGCCTGTAAACTCCCCATTACATGATCCTTATGTAATTGCGGCAATGGCACAAGCAGCGGTGAATAATGGGGCTGTAGCCGTGAGAATTGACACTCCCAGTCATATCGAAGCTGTGCGGAAAAAAGTCCAAGTTCCGATTATTGGATTGTGGAAACAAGTAATAACTGGTTCTGATGTTTATATTACACCACAATTTCATCATGCTATGGCTGTATCTGAAGCAGGTGCGGATATTATTGCTATAGATGCTACTACGAGAAATCGTCCTGGTGATGAAAAGTTGGCAGATATTATTACTCTGATTCATCAGCAATTAAATAAGCCAGTTATGGCAGATGTTGATACCTATGAGGCTGCACAATTAGCTGTAAATGCAGGTGCAGATATTGTGGGAACTACTCTATTTGGCTATACTGCCCAAACTAAAAATTTCTCTCCTCCCGGTTGGGAATTACTCACCCAAATCATAGAAAATCTTGATACTTTTGTGATTTGTGAAGGTGGTGTTTCTTCCCCAGAAATGGCAAAAAAAGCTTTAGATTTAGGGGCTAATGCAGTTGTTGTTGGTGGGGCAATTACCGGAATTGATTTGTTAGTTAAAGCTTACCAATTAACAATTGACAATTGACTAAGATGACAACTTTAATAATCGGTTGAGTGAGATACAAGAACCCCACCCCCAACCCCCAACCCCCTCCCCGCAAGCGAGGAAGGGGCTTAGGATCGATATATCTCGTTTCTAGTTTTTGACTGGGAACGAGATAATACTTTATTAGTCCGTTTTAACGGACTTTAGCTATGAGACAGGGAATTTATTCCCTGGCGTGTCTGGTTTCATCTCTATTTCATCTAAGGTTGGCATCTTTAGAGATGAACAGTATTTCGCTATTAATGATGGTTACTTACTCCCCAGAACTAACCCTGAAAACTAGCTTACCAGCATCACCGCTATTTGCCACGGTGACAGAAGCATTAGGTAAAGTTCCCATTGTCCGATTAAATCGAATTCACCCCACTTGTGAAGATCATCATTTATATCTCAAATTGGAATCTTGTAATCCCGGTGGCAGTATTAAGGAAAAAAATGCGGCTTATCTGGTGAATGAAGCCGAAAAACAAGGTTTATTGCGTCCCGGTGGAACAATTGTTGAATCTAGTTCTGGTAACTTTGGGATTGGATTAGCAATTGTAGGCGCAACTAAGGGTTACAGGGTGATGATTGTGATTGATGCCAAAACCCCTGTAACAATGCGAAGAATGCTTACTGCTTATGGTGCAGAATTGGTAGAAGTGCCTTTGAGTGAGGCTGATAGTCAGGGTTCAATGCAGGTAGCAAGAATGAAAAAAGCTCAGGAATTAGCCCTAAATATTCCTGATGCCTGGTATCCTTGTCAACATAGAAATCCTAGCAATACTGATGCCCATGAACTTTGGACAGCGCGGGAAATTGAAGCTGCTTTTGGCGGTGCGCCGGATGCTATAGTGATTGGAGTCAGTACAGCCGGGCAGTTAGGCGGTATCAGTCGCTATTTTAAACGGTATTATCCCCAAACAAGAATTATCGGTGTAGATGTGGCAGGGTCGGCGATTTTTGGGACTCCCAGACACCCCTATAAGATGACTGGACTGGGTTTATCTTTCGTTCCCCCCAATTTTGACCCGCAAATGTTAGACGCGGCTTATAGCGTGGATGATGGTTTGGCGTTTTCTGTTTGTCATGGTTTGGCTAAACAGGAAGGGATGCTTTTAGGTGCTTCCACTGGTGCAATTGTGGCTGCTGCTTTAGCTGATACTCAAAGATTTACTACACCTCAAACTATGTTACTACTTAACCCTGACCGGGGCGATCGCTATTTGGAAACAGTTTACAATGCCGATTGGTTAACAGCACAAAATATCAACATCCTTCAACATTCCCATCTCACCGCAGCAATTGCTAATCTTCTACCTGTACCATTGGATATTGTTGGTAGGAGTCAAGAGTGAAATTACAAGAATCTCAATCAGTTAGTTTAGGGACTTTATGGCGGGAATTTTTGCCTTTATCCCTCAGTGATGTAACTATGGCCTGTGGTGATCCGATGATGACTACTACATTGGCTCATCTTCCTGATGCTCAAATTAACTTAGCGGCTGTAGGTATTGCTAAATCTTTGGCGATATTTTTTGAAAGTCCAATTATTATGATTTTGCACGCTGCTAATGCTTTAGCGGGTTCTCAAGATTCACGCAAAGCATTATGGCGATTTACATTATTGGTAGGTGGAGGATTAACTTTTTTATTAAGTTTGTTGGGACTACCGATCATATTTAATTTTGTCGGTGTGAGTCTGTTGGGCATACCATCTGCAATTTTAGCTACAGTTAGTCAAGTATTATTACTAATGGGCGGTTGGCCATTTGCGATCGCTTGGCGGCGTTATTTTCAAGGACTATTAATTTATCATGGTCAGTCCGGTGCTGTGGCTAAAGCTAGTATTTGCAGGTTATTGACTTTAGCAGTAATCCTCACATTCGGGTTTTTCTACCAAATATCTGGGGGCGTAATTGCTGGCTTAGGGCTTATGGGCGGGGTGATAGTAGAGGCTATCGTTGTTACAATTTTTGCCCGTCGCAGTGGGGCAATTTTACCGCCACAAATAGAACAACCTAATTTACCTCGCAATTTAGCACAGGTATGGAAATTCTATCTCCCCTTGGCTAATTCTATGATGGTGGTATGGGGAGGAAGGGCGGTATTAATTAGCATTCTTGCCCGCGCTGAAGATGCGACAATTGCCATTGCGGCTTGGTCTGCGGCTTGGGGTTTAGTGCTGGTAATTGCCAATTCTACCCGGATGGTACAGCAAATGGTGATTAAATATCGCCATCAAGTGAGCGATCGCCAACTGCTGACTTTTGCTATCAGCGTAGGTGCTGCTTGTTCCAGCCTACTATTATTAATGAGTGTAACACCTATCGGCGATCGCATTGTCCAAAGTTTTATCGGCAATGATCTTACCTTAGCTAAAAGTATTAAACCAGTTCTTTTGATTTGTGCAATTGTGCCATTATTTGTGGCTTTACAAAATGCAATTCAAGGTTTTTTAGTCAGTGAAAATCGCACAGGTCACGTAAATTTATCCACTTGGTTAGGAACAGGAACTTTATTAATAATTTCCACTTTTGCTATTAACAAAGGTATGAATGGCGCAATGGCCGCTGCTATTGCCATGATTACATCTATGTTAGTTGAAATTAGCTGTTTACTTTGGAAAAGAGGGGCAAAATTACAGTAAATGTACTGCCATTATTCACATCACTTTGTACTTCTAATTTGCCTTTGTGAGTTTGGACAATTGCTAAAGTAATAGCTAAACCTAATCCAGATCCTCCTGTATGACGAGAACGATCTGCATGAACTCGGTAAAAGCGATTAAAAATGTGGGGAATATCTGAAGTAGGAATACCAATACCTGTATCCTTTATAGTAATTAAACCTTGATGATCATTAGTTGTCAGATTAATTATTACTTCCCCAGATTCAGGAGTGTATTTAATAGCATTGCTAACTAAATTCAACAACATTCGATAAATTTGACCTTCATTACCTTGAATATAGAAATAAGATTCAATCGGAATATTACTAGATAATAAAACTTGGGCATTCATGGCTACTGGCATTAATTCTTCTTCCACATCTGCCACTAAATCATTTAAACAAATTTCCTGCAATTTTGCTTCTTTTAACCCACTTTCTACTCTAGATAATAATAACAAATCCTGTGTTAAAGTTACTAATCTTTTGATTTGTCTCTCCAAAGCTTTCTGAGTTTCTGGGTTAATTGAATTTGTTTCGACAATTGTTTGTAAAGATGTAATCGGAGTTCTTAATTCATGTGCCGCGTCAGCCGTAAATTTTTGTAATTGTTGATAGGATTTTTCAATTGGCCGCATAGCTAAACCTGCTAACCACCAACCAGCACCACCAATTAAGATCATAGAAAAGGGAACACCCAATCCTAATAACCAATGTAGACTATTCATATAGTCATTTAATCGTTGTATAGATCGCCCTACTTGTAAGTATCCCCACAATTGATTCCCTTTGATTTTTAAGGGCATTAAATGTAAATGATATAGTTCACCATTGCGATTTTGAATATCGTAAGAATCATGAATTTGTAGATTAGGGGGAAACTCATCGGGATTATTACCAATAGCTGCAATTACTTCTCCTGATAGTGTTAAAAACCGGAGATAATATCCTTCTGATAATAAACCCAGTAACTCCGATTCTGATTTAATTAGTAAACAAGATTTTTGTTTAAAACAAATTCCTGGCAAAGATTTCTGAGTTGTAATAGATAATTCTCCAGGAATTTTTAACTCTGTCTTTAATTTATCCTCAAATACCTTGCCAAAAACTTCTAACTCTCGATCAACAGTGCGAGTAAAAGCTTGTACCATAATAATATGAGCCATGCAACCACATATTAATAAAGTTGATCCCATCACACCAGCATAGGTAAAGGCTAATTTTAACCGAGAATTATTAAAGATTGAATTATTAGGCATCTGATTTAAGATTTTGTAAATATAAGATAAGATCCCCGACTTCTTACATTAATTGATAATTTATTGACAAGATAAAAAAAGAAGTCGGGGATCTCAACTCTGGTAACATACCATCTATTATCCACAAAAACGATAACCAAAGCCTCGCATAGTTTCAATGGCTTTAGGAAAACCACATTCTAATAATTTGCGTCTTAGTAATCTCACTTGTGCAGCCACAACATTACTCACTGTATCACTTTCAAAATCCCACAATCTAGCGCGAATTTGTTCATGAGTTAGGATTTGTTGAGGATGCTGCATTAAATATTCTAGTAGTTGAAATTCTTTGGCTGTAAGGATAATTGGTAAAGAAGGTTCTAATCCTAAATTCACAACTGAAAAATTACTATAATCTAACATTAATGAACCTATTTGTAATTGCGGTGGTTGGAAATTTGGTAATCTTCTTTGTAATGCCCTTACCCGTGCCAATAATTCTGCCATCCCAAAAGGTTTAACAAGATAATCATCTGCACCCGCATCTAAACCCGTAACCCGATCATTCATGCTATCTCTAGCTGTTAATAGCATAATTGGTAATTGATTTTTTTGCCCTCTTAATCTTTGACATAATTCCAATCCTGATAACTTGGGTAACATCCAATCTAAAATTGCAATTTCATATCTTAATGGTACAGTATTCAGATAATCCCAAGCCGTTTGTCCATCTTCAACCCAATCCACTATATAATCACGCTGGATAAGAGCATTATGAATACTAGTTCCTAAATCATGTTCATCTTCAACTAATAATAACCGCATAAGTAAAAGTGTTTTGTAAATTCTTAATATATCGTATTTCAGCGGTTAAAAATTATCATTTCATTACCCACCACTGGACTCCGGGCAATTATTTTCTCTTGAGAATCAACAATTTCTAAATGGATAAAATTCAGTTCTTGAGAACGTTGTAATATTTCCGCAGCTAGTTTATCCTGTTGGGATTTTTCTAGGTTATACCAAATATCACTAATTTTCACAGTTAAATCGCTCGTACGGAAATTAGCTTGAAGAGGTTTTATGAGTTGAGAAATAATATTTTTGTCTTTGGTATTCTTAACAGAAACGCTAATTTCTGAAAACTGATTTTCAATTGCTGCTAGTAAAGCTTGTTCAGGTGTTAATTCAATAACTGGAATTGGAGTTGGTTCAGTTTCTATAACTGGAGTTGGTATTGCTTCCGGTTCGACAACTGGAGTTGGTATTACTTCCGGTTCTATAACTGATTTTGGTATTATTTCCGGTTCTATAACTGATTTTGGGGGGATAACTTCCTCTACTGGGGGGACAGTTGCAACTCCAGCAGATTTAGGAATAAACATAAATGTACTTATCCCTATTGTCACCACAAAAATTACAGCAAAAATTCCTGTCAGCACCGTATCTGATACATTGTTAGATATATTTGATGGTAAAAATAAGCGGAATGTCCTTAAAAATCCATCCCAACGCGATAAAAAATGAGTTTTTTTCTGAGTATCAGCGGGTGTTTCTGTCTCCAGTTTAACTACTGTAGTTTCTAAAACACCAATTGTTCCCCGCAAAACTTGGATAATTGTCGTTTTCCAAATTGGTTGATTTTTTTGGTAGAGTATAGCTGCGGGTTCATTTCTTGGTTTTCTACGTTTTTCTCCTGACATGGAACTTTTACCCAAATTAGTAAATCAAAAACAGAGAAAACATATTTTGACTATAATCAATTATTGTGACATTTAATGAATTATGAATATTAACCGCCGTCAATTTTTGTTTTTAAGTGGAATCAGCACCATAGGATCTGGATTTTTGGGTGGGAAATTATTAAATACAAATTCTCTCATAGAATCAGCAATAGCGGCTAACCCAGTCAAAAAAGATTTATTATTGCGTTTTGTCTCCGTTGCTGATACGGGAACTGGCACAAAAGGACAATATGCTGTAGCTAATGCTATGAATTTTTATCATCAGCAAAATCCTTATAATTTGGTAGTTTTAGCTGGTGATAACATCTATAATAATGGGGAAATTGAGAAAATAAATGAAGTTTTTGAACGTCCCTATCAACCTTTACTAAAAAATGGTGTCAAGTTTCATGCTTGTTTAGGTAATCATGATATTCGCACTGATAATGGCGTTCCCCAAGTTAAATATCCTGGTTTTAATATGCAGGGACGTTATTACACATTTAGTCAAAATAAAGTTCAGTTTTTTGCTTTAGATACTAATGGTAATGCTGATTGGAAAAATCAATTAATTTGGTTAGATCAAGAATTAAGTCTGAGTAAAGCCCCTTGGAAAGTTGTTTTTGGTCATCATCCTATTTATTCATCTGGTCATTATGGGAATAATAAAAGTTTTATTAAAACCTTTACTCCTTTGTTTAAAAAATACAATGTTCAGCTTTATATCAATGGTCATGAACATAATTATGAACGAACTCGCGCTATTGACGGAACTACCTATTTAATTTGTGGTGCTGGTGCTGGTAATCGTCCCGTTGGCCGTTCTCAATGGACAGAATATTCAACAAGCGATTTGAGTTTTGCGGCCTATGATGTGTACGCAGATAGAATGGAAGTGAGTGCTATTGGTACTAATAACCGCGTTTTTGATCGGGGTGTAATTAAGTTAAAAAGTGTTTAATGAAAGGAGTCAGGAGTCAGGAGTTAGAAAGAAGAAAGAAAAGAAGTATAATCAAAAAACTTTTCCTTCCCCTGTTTCCTGTTCCCTGTTCCCTATTCCCTGCTATTTAGTAATGGTTGAGGTTGATTCCTGCTTCTTTTGCCATTGCGTCTAAACCTTTAAATTCTAAGGTTTTGATGGCTTTGGTGGAAAGTTTCAATTTTACCCAACGGTTACCAGCAGCCCACCAAACCCGCTTGTTTTGCAGATTAACGTGTTGTAGACGGTTGGTGTGACGGTTGGAGTGGGAAACGGAACAAGCGTTATTGGCTTTTTTACCAGTTAGTTGACAACGACGGGACATAATAAGTATCTCCTAGAGTGTTATTTAAAGACAACCTTTCCATTATATCCCAACAAGTTCGGGAAAAAGAATAATTATCTAGTATCTAGGGAATTATGGCAAGTATTATCAAACCTTTTAGAAGATCTTAATCTTTACCATTTATCACTAATGTTACCATGGTGTATATACAAAATGTATTTACAAGTCTAATGGAATTTGAATGGGACGAACATAAAAATCAACAAAATCAGAAAAAACATGGACTTAGCTTTGAGGAAGCACAAGAAATTTTTCTTCTTAATCGTTTTTACGTCGATTGATGAACGATTTGACTATGATGAAGAAATTAGAGAAATTACTATTGGTGCAATACAAGGAATTATTGTTGTCACTGTAGCCCATACTGAAAGAAACGGCAGAATTCGTCTGATTTCAGCCCGAAAAGCCACCCCTAAAGAAAGGAGACAATACTATGAATATCTCGCCGAAACGTCTTGAAGAAATCCAAAATATCCCAGATTCTGCCATTGATACTGCCGATATTCCCGAATTAGACGATCATTTTTGGAAAACAGCTAAAATGGTGAAACCTATCACTAAAAAAGCTATTTCCATTCGCTTAGATAGTGACGTTTTGGAATGGTTTAAAAACCAGGGAAAAGGCTATCAATCAATGATTAATACTGTGCTTCGTTCTTATATTAACCATCAAGAAAATCTCTAAAAAAATCAAGTGTTACAACCGACTTCTATGGGAAGTCGGTTATCTAGCCGTTTATTTGCTGGCTTGTTCTGTTAGCTTGGTGAGTACGTCATTAGAACGTTCGACAAAGGATTTCATCCCATCTGCATCAAAGCCTTTTTGCGATATCAGCGCTAAGTCATAAACGTGCTGACACATCATATTAACTAATTGACTGGAGGGGGATTCACCGTCACCCTGAATAATACTACCTTGACTGAGATTAACCAAGTTTTGAATTAACGGGTGAGCAGTATTTACTAGTAAAATATGTTCTTCGGGAAATTCAGCGTTTTGTTGCTGCATCATAGCACTCATTTCTCGCATCCGCCGCAGAAATTCGGGTAATAATACCATTGCTGGTGGTGTTCCCTGTGGGTCATCTGATTTTAAGGACTCGGTGCGGATGTTGAGTTTTGGCTTGTTGAGGGCTTTCTCAAATAGTTCTTTAATGACTTCTCCTTTGGTCTTGTTGGTGGTGGGGTCAACAATTTCGCTGGTTTTGTCATCGAGGAGGGTATTATCGAGGTCAGAGTCTACCCGTGTAAATTTGACATCCCGATATTCTTGTTCTAGGAAGTTAATGAAGTGGGTATCAATGAAAGAGTCCATGTATAGGACTTCTAAACCTTGATTTTTGTGCAGTTCTATGTATGTGGATTGAGTAGCTGCATCGGTGCTGTAGAATACCTTGTTTTCGTGACGTTCTTTGTTCCGTTCTAGGTATTCTTTGAGGGTGGTGTAGGGGATGCTAGTCGCGTTTGCTGGGGTAACATCTTGCCACGCATCACCGTCGGCAGATTGAACTTCAACGGTTGCGGTGTCGGCTACAGTGGCTTCTAATTTGGCTGTGCTACGGAAGATGATGATGTCTTCAACTTGTTTTTTGAATTTATCATCGTTGAGAACGCCAAATTTCACGAATGTTCCCAAGTCTTTCCAGGCGGTTACGTATTGTTCGCGGTTATCGCGGTATAATTCTTTGAGTCTATCGCCGACTTTTTTGGCGATATAATCTCCTATTCTCTTAATAGTGCGATCGCCTTGCAATGCACTTCGAGAAACGTTCAAAGGTATATCAGTGCTATCAATCACGCCCCGCATCGGCATCAAAAACTGGGGAATAATTTCCTCACAGTTATCACTGACAAACACCTGATTGCAGAATAATTTAATTTGTCCTTTGGTAACATCTACATCAGGACGCATTTTCGGGAAATACAAAATCCCGTTAATCACAAAGGGATAATCTGTATTCAAATGCACCCACAGCAAGGGTTCTTCTTGGAAAGGATGCAAATAGCGGTAAAACTCTAAATAATCTTCCTCTGTAAGATTACTGGGAGATTCACGCCATGCAGCTTTTTGTTTATTTAAAACTTCCCCATCCATTTTAATGGGAACTGACATGAAATCGCAGTAAGTCTTGACAAGATTCCTAATTCGTGCTGGTTCGAGAAATTCCTCTTCTTCTCCTTCCAATGTGAGAATAATTGTAGTTCCACGAGTGGTGCGAGGAGATTCATCTAAAACAAATTTAGGTGAACCATCACAAGTCCAACGCACAGCTTGTGCGCCTTCTTGATAGGAAAGAGTATCAATCTCTACTTGCTTCGCTACCATGAAAGAAGAATAGAAACCTAAACCGAAATGACCGATAATTGGTTGATCTGCTTTACCTTCATACTTGTGAATAAATTCTTCAGCACTAGAGAAAGCAACTTGGTTAATATATTTTTTGACTTCCTCTGCGGTCATTCCAATGCCATTATCAGTAATGGAGAGGATTTTGTTGTCTTTATCAATGCTAATGGTAATTTCTGGTTCGCCAATTTCCCCATTGTATTCCCCAGCACGGGATACCATGTTTAACTTTTGGATAGCGTCTACTGCGTTGGATACCAGTTCCCGCAAGAAGATTTGATGATCTGAGTAGAGAGACTTCTTGATAATCGGGAAAATATTATCGGTATGAATACTGATATTGCCTTGTTCTAACATAGTTATCCGTCGGTTTTACTTGCAGATATATTTTATGAAAATCATTTTTCCGTGATTTTATCTCTTTTGGGGTCAGGAATACCTCTTCATTTTGATTCGGATTACACTACCATCATGCTAGACTGGGGACTGAAGACTAAAGACAGTGGTAAAGCCCAACTGCGTAATATAGTAAATTTTAGCATTAATGTGAGGGTGTTAGCAGTATTACCCGATTTGTGGAATAAGAATTATCTATAGGAATAATATTTGATTTTAGATAGATAAAATTGATATAACTGACATAACATAAAAACTGTCAATATATAAGGAGCATAAACAATGACAACTGATCGGATTGAGGCGTTTCAAAAAGCATTTCGTAATCTGCAATTACAACCTTTGGTAACAACAGAAGAAACCGCAGATTTTCGAGTTCCTTATGGTGATGATTTCATTGCAGAATTAGAACAGAGAGTTTTGGATGGTAATGATTATACCAATCAACTAATTTTTGCAGGACATCGCGGTTGTGGTAAGTCTACATTGTTGGCAGAATTTGCCAGAGAATTTGATGATAATTATCTGACAATCTTCTTTTCTATATCTGATTTAATTGAAGCTACAGCCATCAATCATATTAATATTCTTTTTGCTATTGCTGTCCAAATTATGGATAAAGCGGAGGAGCAAAAAATTGAGATTGATGCTAACAAAAAACAAAGATTTTTTAATTGGTTTCAAGAACGGACAGAAATTGAAGAAAGTAAAATTGGGGCTGAATTAGAAGTAGGTTTTGATTTTTGGAGTTTTCTGAAAAGCAAGTTAAAAGCTGAAGCAAGTATCCGCGAAGTTATAGAAACTAAATTTAAACGTGATTTTCGAGATTTAATAGATACTCTCAATCTGATTGCTACAGAAGTTTCTTTAGCTTGTAAAAAACAGATTGTGGTAATTATTGATGATTTAGATAAACTAGATTTAGCAGCTATTGAAAGTATATTTCTCAAAAATATTAAAGCACTATTACAACCTAATTTCTTTGTTATTTATACAATTCCTATTGCCACAATTCGTGATGGTGTTTTAAAAAGACATATCGAAGATGAAACGAGTAATCCGATTTTTGTGATGCCAGTTTTAAAAGTTTATCCTAAAGGTGAAAGTCATAAAAATGAAGCTCAACCTGTAACTGCAACAATAGCTAAATTACAGGAGATTTTGCGGAAACGAATTGATAGCACTTTATTAGCAGATGATATTTTGCTGGAGATTGCTTTATCTAGTGGTGGTGTCATTCGGGAATTGGTTCGCATTGCTCAAAAATGTTGTAGTTTAGTATTAGTAGAGTTAAGAAAAAAAGCCAGAAAGCTAGAACCGATTGATGATGTGCAAATTGATGCGACAATTTTGCAGCAAGCACTTGATATTTTGCGAAATGATATGACAATTACTTTGAGCAAAACTGACCGGGAGATTTTACAACAAACATATACGAATTATCGCCCTGATGATCCTAAACAGCAAGAATTTCTTGATTTGCTCCACAATGTTTATGTGATTGAATATAAAAATGCTGAGAGTTGGTATGATCTTCATCCTCTTGTAATTCAACAGTTAAAGTTAGAAGAGTTAATTTAATGAACACCTTAACCAATGAATCCATTATCAAAGCAAATGAACAGACTTATATAAGTTTATTAGTTTCAATTGAAGCTGGCATTGGGATGTTACAGATTTTCATTGCTGTGTGTGATGCAGATCGTCAGCGTGAAAATATTATAGCTAATTATGAAAAGGAATTAGCATATATTGACAATATTTATCGAGTTTATCTTGATAGTCAAGAACCTAGTTTAAAGCAAGCTATCACACAACAAGTTACATTAAAAGAAAATGCCATAGCCACAGTATTAGGTGCAGAAAAATTAGGATCATTCAATCAAGATGAATTGTTGAAAAAGTTTTTTGGTTATTTGCAATGGACGCGAGAAGCATTGCGAGAACTAAAAATGCCGATTATTTTATGGATACCATCACGCATTTATGCTCAAATTGCCAAGCAAGCACCTGATTTCTGGAGTTGGCGTAATGGTGTATTTTATTTTCAGCCTGAACCGTCTTTAGTGACAAATGAGTTATTAATCAATCGCAATTCTGAGGTAATTCTAGATAATCAAGCAAGTTCGATTTTTTCCCCAGAACAATTAGAAACATCTTTAGCAGAAGCGATTAACCAATGGGGAGCAAATAGTAGCAAACTAGAAACTCTCTATAGTCAGTTAGGAAATTTGTATGCTGAACGAGTGAAATCAGGAAAATCAGCAGATAGAGAAAGGGAATTAGCACTAGCTCAAAAATATTTGAATCAAGCAATAGTTTTGCAAACTCAATTTCAACAACAGGATGCTCTTGCAAATAGTCTGAATAATTTGGCAGGATTGTACAGGTCACAAGGACGTTACAACGATGCTGAACCTCTTTATTTGCAATCTTTAGATATCAGAAAACGCCAATTAGGTGATGATCATCCCGATGTTGCTACCAGTCTAAATAATTTGGCAGGATTGTATGAATCTCAAGGACGTTACAACGATGCTGAACCTCTTTATTTGCAATCTTTAGATATCAGAAAACGCCAATTAGGTGATGATCATCCCTTTGTTGCTTCCAGTCTAAATAATT
>NZ_LJOQ01000031.1:2117-12116 GCF_001672255.1 Anabaena sp. AL09 | reverse complement strand
AAAGATATTACTAAGGTTCATTGTAGTGACGGATATAGCTACGTTTGACTACGGAAAACTACAATTTTATGAGATTAAATGCAGAGACAGTGATAGTCTATCTAAGTTTATTCTCAACTTAAACAGCGATCGCCAACTTGCAGAAAAAATGGGTAATGCCTCCCGCGAATATTTGCAGTCAAACTTTACGCCAGAAATCATCGCTAAACAATACATCAATGTGTTAGAACAATCTATAATTTGAAATGTCACTCCAGCGTTATCAACGTCAGTGTGTGAACAAATTCAGTAAATTTAAGACAACTCAGTTAACAAAATTTAATACCTCAGACGATGTTGAATCAGGAGTTGGGCTTTGATGGTCTTTTTGATCTCAGTCCCTCCCATGCAACCTTCTTACGATCTATTGTTTAGTTAGTGATCAGGAGGCCAAAGTGCAGAAAAGGTGTGAGCGAAATCGGAAACGTTCCCAACGCAGGGCTATCCATTGTCCCATACATGGCTGCTATATAGATAGTGTTAGCCAAAAACACGGACTATTTGCCGAACAAGCCGGACAACTACAAGAGCGGGGTATTCCTCGTCGAGAAGCGATGATTTTAGTCGCCAATAAAACTACAGTTTCTTTAACTGGTGAGTGGTTAGAGGCTTTTTGGTGCGAAGAGTGCCAAGAAACAAAATGGTATCATGTGCATAAGCATGGATCTAAGTATGAGATATCTCTTGCCCCAGCCGAACTTTGGCAACAAGCAACAGGTGTCATTCATCCCCATCGGAATCCTTCTGTGGGAGAATTTACCTACAGACAATCTCGGATGCTTGGAGGTAACAGTGTTAAAGACTTCTGGGTAATGAATTGATATTGATATGAAAAAAGCTCTCATTTGTGGAGTATCTGGACAAGACGGCGCATATTTAGCAGAATTACTGCTAAAACAAGGCTACACAGTCTGTGGAACTTCCAGAGATGCCCAAATCTCCCCTTTCCAGAATTTAGTCCACTTAGGAATTAAAGACCAAGTAAAGCTGGAGTCAATGTCCTTAACTGACTTCCGTAGCGTCTTACAGGTACTGACAAAAATCCAACCAGATGAAGTCTATAATTTGGCAGGACAAACTTCCGTCGGTTTATCTTTTGGACAACCTGTAGAAACATTAGAAAGCATAGCTACAGGCACACTAAATTTATTAGAAGCTATTCGGTTTTTAGGCGCGACCATTAAACTTTATAATGCAGGTTCGAGTGAATGTTTTGGTGATACTGGCAATGTAGCAGCAGCAGAAAATACTCCATTCCGTCCAAGGAGTCCTTATGCTGTAGCCAAAGCCGCTGCTTTTTGGGAAGTAGCTAACTACCGAGAAGCTTACGGATTATTTGCCTGTTCTGGCATTTTATTTAATCATGAATCTCCCCTGCGTCCAGAAAGATTTGTCACTCAAAAAATTATTGCTACTGCCTGTCGGATTGCCCAAGGTAGTCAGGAAAAATTATATTTAGGTAATATGTCAATTCAGCGGGACTGGGGTTGGGCGCAAGAATATGTGGAAGCAATGTATTTAATGTTGCAACAATCACAGCCAGATGATTATGTAATTGCAACGGGAGAAAGCACTTCCCTGGAAGATTTTGTCGCCGCAGCATTTGTATCTGTAAATTTAGATTGGCATGATCATGTAGTAGTTGATAGTAGCCTGTTTAGACCTACAGATTTGTCCATGGGTAGAGGTAATCCAACTAAAGCGAAACAACAGCTAGGGTGGGAAGCTAGATATAAAATGCAGGATGTGGTGAAAATGATGGTAGACGCGAGGTCAGAATTATGAAAAAAATCTCATCCAGTCGGGAACTTTTGCTAAAATAGTTAAGTGAAATATCGCTGAGATTGAAATCAAACATCGTTTATAAACTCAGCCAAAACATTAAGCAAAATTAAGGTTATAAGAAATGGCTTATAGTGACTTTACTCTAGAGAGAATCACTAAAATATTTGGCATTAATATTGAAGAAAGAACAAATGTTTTCACTGCTTTCGACCAGTTAACAGTTGATGCTTTTTTTATCAAATACTTACAAAATAATATTCCCTTAGCTCAAGCAATTAGTACAGAGAAAGCCAAATCAGAAATGATTATTGCCCCTGTTTTAATTGAAGTAAGAAGATTATTAGATAATAAAATTAGTTTATTCTCAGGAATTGATTTTAATGTTAATATTGAGCAAGGTTTAAATGGATTTTGCGATTTCTTAATCGGTCTATCATCTCAACAGTTATATGTGACATCTCCTGTGATCGCTTTGGTGGAGGCGAAAAATGATAATCTTAAACAAGGATTCGCTCAATGTATTGCAGAAATGATTGCTGCTGCTCAATTAAATCAATCAGAGGGAAATAATGTTGAAAATATTTATGGTTGTGTTACCAATGGCAATCAATGGGTGTTCTTGCAATTAACTGGTAATCTAGTGGTAGTTGATTTAGATGAGTATTATATAAATCAACCAGAAAAAATTATTAGTGTATTTGTGAGTCTAATTAAGTCAGAGTCCAATCGGAAACAAATCTAGTTTTTGAAAGAAATTAGAACAACCTAACTGCTATTGAAAAACAGAAGACTACGAGTTAATTCCGGGGTTTTCAGCCTATGTTCTTATAAAATACAAGATGTCGTGAAAATGATGGTAAATATGAGGTTAGCTAGATCAGAGTCATGAAAGAAACCACTTCTCCACCAGAACTAATAATTGAAGCAGGGCGGACAGAAAAGCAATACTGGCAAGATTTATGGCGATATAGAGAACTATTTTACTTCCTAGCTTGGCGAGATATTTTAGTTAGATATAAACAAACAGCCATTGGGATTGTTTGGGCGCTAATTCGCCCTTTTTTGACAATGGTAGTATTTACAGTAGTATTTGGACAATTGGCAAAATTACCTTCTGAAGGTGCGCCCTATCCAATTCTCGTATTTTCCGCCATGTTACCTTGGCAGTTCTTTTCCAATTCCCTCTCAGAGTGTAGTAATAGTTTAATTGGTAATGCCAATTTACTATCAAAAGTCTATTTTCCCAGATTGGTAGTACCTACTAGCGCGGTAGTAGTTAGCTTTGTGGATTTTATGATTTCCGGGATAATTTTATTGGCTTTAATGGCATGGTATAACTTTGTTCCCACTTGGCGAATTTTAACCTTACCATTATTTATTGGTGTGGCCTTTGCTGCTTCAATGGGTGCAGGATTATGGTTGGCTTCCTTAAATGTGCAGTATCGAGATTTCCGGTTTATTGTCCCATTTATTGTCCAGTTTGGTTTATACATTTCACCCGTAGGATTTAGTAGCACTATTGTTCCTGAAAAGTGGCGGTTTCTCTACTCCTTAAATCCAATGGTGGGAGTAATTGATGGTTTTAGATGGGCAATTTTGGGCGGTAACTCCCAGTTATATTTACCAGGTTTTATTCTCTCTATGGCTCTAGTTGTTTTACTATTAGTGAGTGGAATTTGGTATTTTCGGAAGATGGAACGAACGTTTGCAGATGTTATTTAAGATCATTTGCTAGAATGGAAAAGTTATTTTCACAAGAGAGATTTCATGGTTAAGTAGGTGATAATCAATCTATAGTTGAATCTTGGCAACAGCGATTAAATACAGGAGATAATTAACAATGTATCAAAGCGATGTATATAGCAAACCTAGCTATGAGCCATTACCTCCTCAACAAACACTGCCAACGATGTATGATTTACCTAGCGAAGATCCAGAGGAGCCAGGTTTGCCAGACGAATTTCATCTTTTACAACCAGAGTTATTGCGTAGTACCTTTAGTCCGCCTTCCTACGCAGAAGATAATGTATTTACAGGTAGTGACTTAAATTTATACTATGACAGCAAGCATACACAATGGTACAAACGCCCTGATTGGTTTGCGGTATTAGGAGTATCCCGTTTTTATGAACAAACAGAACTAAGATTAAGTTATGTTACTTGGTATGAAGGAACATATCCCTTTGTGGTAATAGAACTAATATCTCCAGGAACAGAAAACGAAGACTTAGGGAGAAATAGAAATTTACGGGAAGTTAATCAACCTCCTAATAAATGGACAGTATACGAGCAAATTCTCAGAATCCCCTATTATTTTGCCTATAACCGTTATACTAACGAGTTTCACTGTTTTGGTTTAGTAATGAACCGTTATCAACCTATCTCTATTAATGGATTAGGAGTATGGCTAGAAGAAGCTGAATTGGGTTTAGGATTATGGGAGGGAGAATATCAAGGACTAACTAGACAGTGGTTACGTTGGTATGATAAAGAGAATAATTGGTTGCCTATGCCAGAAGAACGAGAAAAACAACGGGCTGAACAAGAAAAACAACGGGCAGAACAGGAAAAACAGCGGGCAGAACAGGAAAAACAACGGGCAGACTCTGCTGAATTAGAAGTAGCTAAATTACGACAATTGTTATTGGAACAAGGTATCAGCTTACCTAATGATCAATAGGATTGAAAAATTGTCCGGTACAAAGGTAATCATTACTAATTTTATGTCTAAATCACCTCTCTACGAAACAGATTTCATGGATTGGTTAACTCAACAAAAATTAGCCTTAGCTAGTCGAGATATCACAGCTTTGGATTGGGAGAACTTGGCAGAAGAGTTAGATAGTATGGGCATTAGTGAAAAAAATGAGTTGAAAAATCGGCTAATAATTTTATCAACTCATTTGCTAAAATGGCAATACCAATCTTCTAAACGTTCTATTAGTTGGTTTACCACTATTGCCAACCAAAGAGATGATTTACAAGATTTACTCAATGAAAAACCAAGTTTAAAACAATATATTCCTGATATTTTACCCAAAGCTTATCGAAATGCGAGAAGAGAAGCATCGGCAGAAACAGGTTTAGTATTAAGTACGTTTTCAGAAATTTGTCCTTATGATATACAAGAAATATTAAATCCTGAATTCTTGTGTAACACTACAGATGATTTTGAAAAAGCTATGTAGTGAGCTAATCAATCATTTATCAGATAAATCCATACGTCAAATCAATAATTTTCAAATTGATAAATTAATACTTATGTCAGATACAGTTATTCGTGTTGAAAACCTGGGTAAAAAATATATTATTGGACATCAGCAGCAGGAACGTTATACAGCACTGCGAGATGTGATTACTAATAAGGTTAAATCCCTTGGTAGTTTAATTAATCCTAAAGAGAAGGTTGAAAATCCAGCTTTTGAAGAATTTTGGGCTTTAAAGGATGTATCCTTTGATATTAAACAAGGTGATAGAGTTGGGATTATTGGCCGCAATGGGGCGGGAAAATCAACACTATTGAAGATTTTAAGCCGAATTACTGAACCGACAAAAGGGAGTATTAAAATTAAGGGTAGGGTTGCTAGTTTATTGGAGGTGGGAACAGGGTTTCATCCAGAATTGACGGGGAGAGAGAATATATTTCTCAATGGTGCTATTCTGGGTATGGGTAAGGAGGAGATTAAGCGGAAGTTTGATGAAATTGTGGCTTTTGCGGAGGTAGAAAAGTTTCTAGATACCCCTGTGAAGCGGTATTCTTCGGGAATGTATGTGCGGTTGGCGTTTGCGGTGGCGGCGCATTTAGAACCGGAAATTTTGATTGTGGATGAGGTGTTAGCTGTAGGGGATGCAGCATTTCAGAAGAAGTGTTTGGGGAAAATGGAAGATGTGGGGAAGGAGGGGAGGACAGTAATATTTGTTAGCCATCAAATGGCTACAGTAACCACGCTGTGTCAACGTGCAATATGGTTAATAAATGGTAAAGTACATCAAGAAGGAAATGCTGATTGGATAACTAGCAAATATTTAATTCATGGTTCTGAATTATCAGGAGATGTCACCTTAGAACCTAATAATCAAGATCCCCGGTTTCACTTTAAGCGAATTACATTGTTAAACGTAGAAGATAAATGTACTTCTGTATTTGATGTTAAAGAACCAATTAAAATTCGTTTAGAGTATTTTGTATTTAAGTTTGTTAAGGGATTAGAGTTAACTATTAGGATTTACAACTCTGGAGGTATAGCAATTTTTAGTGTAAATCGCTCTTCATCATTAGAGGGTGAAATCAAAGAAGGTTCTTATATGGCTGAAATTTGCTTGCCAGCTAAATTTCTTGTATCTGATACTTATACAATTGATGTGGGCGCACATATTCCTAAAGCTGAGGTTCTATCACATTATCAATCTTTAATTAGTTTTGAAATAGAAGAAACAGGAAGTGATATGTCTTTGTATAAAGGTGCAGGTTTTGGAGTTGTAATGGTAGATTTGGATTGGCTGGAAAAGAGTCAATTGCATTAGATTCCTAAGACAAATTTTAATTCACTTGGCGCTAAAAATCACTTTTATACTCGTCCAAGAATATTATAAACTAAAAAAGTATGTCTCCAACTAAGATAAATTCATTAATTAAATATATCATATATGCATTAAAAAAAATAGTAGCTTATCTAGAAAAAAAAATAAATAACCATGAAGAAATAGAAGCCGATATTAAAATAGATCCCTCTTCAATTTGTAAGTTAAATAATATTTGCTTCAAGAAAGGATGCTTTCTAAATATAGAAGCACAAACACAAGTAATTGGCACTCTGATATTTGAAAGAGAAAATGCTTCTATATCAATTGGCAAACGAGTATTTATAAGTGGTTCAATTATTGCAGCTCAAAGAGTAGATATTGGTGATGATGTACTGGTTTCATGGGGTACAACTATTGTTGATCATAATTCTCACTCCACATCCTTTACACTACGAAGCAACGATGCTGTTGATTGGCTAGAAGGAAAAAAAGATTGGACTCATGTGAAAATAGCACCAGTAAAAATATCTAACAAAGTTTGGATAGGTTTTAACTGTATTATTTTAAAAGGAGTAACAATTGGAGAAGGAGCAGTAGTTGGAGCAGGTTCAGTAGTAACAAAAGATGTTCCACCGTGGACAATTGTAGCTGGTAATCCAGCACGAATCATTAGGGAGATTCCAGAAAATGAGCGTTAAAATGCTAACTTGGGAACAGGCAGTTCAATCATTAAGAAATCAGCCTGATCAAAAAGAACTAGTTCAATATTGCTATTATGATGACCCACTGGAATCTGCGGCTGAACGGTTTGCTCAAAGTGAAGAATGGATTGCTGTAACTCAACTATTGAAGCCAAAAATCCCTGGTCAAGTTTTAGATATAGGAGCAGGAAGAGGAATTTCTAGTTATGCCTTTGCAAAAGCTGGATGTTCTGTCACGGCTTTAGAACCAGATTCTAGTAAGTTAGTAGGTGCTGGAGCTATTAGCAATTTATTTAAAAATACAGGTTTACCTATTCAAATCGTACAGGAATGGGGAGAAACATTACCATTTGCCAATAATACATTTGATATTGTTTATGGTCGAGCAGTATTACATCATGCCAAGGATTTAAAACAACTGTGTAAAGAAGCGGCAAGAGTTTTGAAGCCTGGTGGTTATTTTCTTGCTACTCGTGAACATATTATTTCTCGAAAAGATGACCTACAAAAATTTTTAGATTCCCATCCTCTGCATCATCTTTATGGTGGAGAAAATGCTTATCTTTTAGAAGAATATACAGATGCCATTCGTTCATCAGGATTGCAAATAATTCGCTCTTTTAATCCTTTAGAAAGCGTCATCAATTATTTTCCTATGAGCAAATCTCAGTATCAAAGCCAGGTAAAAAACTCTTTGGCTAGGCGGTTTGGAGAAACATTAGCTAGTAAATTGGCTATGTTTGAACAAGTACAATCATTATATAGCTGGTATATGTCTCGAAAATTAGATACTCCTGGTCGTTTATATTCATTTTTAGCCATCAAGCCATCATGAATAGCAACAAAATTGCTTTAATTACGGGTGTAACTGGCTTTCTTGGTCGCTATATTGCCCGTTATTTCTCAGAACAAGGATGGTCAGTTATCGGTATTGGTACATCTCCACCTGAAAATGCACCATTAGCTAACTTAACAAAATACCATTGCCTGAGATTACCTGATTCGGCTTTACATAGCATTTTACAAGATCATCCTCCTTCAATTTGTATTCATTGTGCGGGACGTGCTTCAGTTCCCTTATCCGTCTCTGAACCTGTCTCAGACTTTTATACAAATTCAGTAATTACCTTTGAATTACTTAATGCAATACGTCTCCATTCTCCTAAATGCAAATTTATCTTTCTTTCCAGTGCCGCAGTATATGGTAATCCCCAATGTTTACCTGTAACTGAAACACAAACAGTTAATCCTATCTCACCCTACGGTTTTCATAAACTAATGTGTGAACAAATGTGTCTCGAATTTACAAAGGTTTATGGGTTACAAACAGCTAGTGTGAGAATATTTTCTGCTTATGGTCCTGGTTTACGTCGTCAAGTGGTCTGGGACATTTGCCAAAAAGCAATAACTCAGGGTAGTTTATTATTACAAGGTACAGGACAGGAAAGCCGTGATTTTATCCATGCTTTAGATATCGCTAGAGCATTAAGCGTAGTTCTAGAGTCTGCACCAATGGGAGGAGAAGTATATAATCTAGGCACAGGTAAAGAGGTAAAAATTTCTGAACTGGTAACAATGGTGTTAAATTCATTAGAGGAAGATTTTACACCGGAATTTGATGGTGTTGTCCCTCCTGGTAATCCTCTTAATTGGCAAGCTGATATTTCTCAATTAAAATCTATTGGCTTTACTCCTACAGTTGAGTTAGAACGGGGAGTTAAAACTTTTGTAAACTGGTGTCGTGCTGAGTTGGTAGGTGTATGAAAAAATTATTTAAAATTGGTTTGATAATGCAAGGTGGAATTGGTTGGATAGGTGGTACTGAATATATCAAGAATATTATATTGGCACTATCAAGTTTTCCAAATGAAGAACGGGAAACTTTTGAAATTTGCTTATTATATAATCAAGATATTGCCCCTGATATTCAAAATCAATTAAAGCCTTATTTAAATGCCGCCTACAAGCTAGAGAATGAATTAGAACAGATAAATTTTGTTGGTCGCTTGAAATGGAAAATAAGAAGAGTTTTATTTAAGCAAACAGATCCTCGTTTTTCAGATTTCTTAAATAAGAATAAATTCAATTTCATCTATCCTTATCTAGTACCTAAAAACGAAAAATTATTATATCAAGGATGCCCTTGGATATATGATTTTCAACATAAATATTTACCTGATTTATTCACAAAATCAGATGTAGAAGGACGTGACAGAGGATTCGCCCAAATAGCTGATTTGAGTTCAAGAGTAGTATTGAGTAGTAAGACAGCAGCAGCCGATTTTCAAAAGTTCTTTCCAGATTCCAAATGTCAAACAGAAGTTTTACAGTTTAGAACCTCTTTACCTAGTAATTGGTATGAATTAAATACTGTAGCAATACAGCAAAAATACAATTTACCAGACCGATTCTTTTTAATTAGTAATCAGTTCTGGCAGCACAAAAATCATTTAATTGTATTAGAATCTTTAAAAATCCTACAAAAAAGTTCTATTTATCCGGTAATTGTATGCACAGGGCATATTTATGATCATCGCAAACCAGATTATATAGATATAATTCTCAAAGCTATTCATACTTATGGCCTAGTAAATCAGGTTTACCTACTAGGTTTAATTCCTAGAATTGATCAAATTCAACTTATGCGTCATTCCTTAGCCGTGATTCAGCCTTCCTTATTTGAAGGTTGGAGTACGGTTGTAGAAGATGCTCGTTGTCTTGGTAAGAAAATGATTTTATCTGATTTTCCAGTTCACTTAGAGCAAGATCCACCAGGAAGTGTATTTTTTGAGCGAAACTCTCCACAGCAACTAGCTGATTTAATTGGTGAATGGTGGGAAAAACTACCTGCTGGAGTAAATTTAGAAGAGGAAAGTTTAGCTCAACAGAGAAATAAAGAAGATGTGAAAAAATTCGGATACCGTTTTCTGGAAATTGCTAGAAATAGTCA
>NZ_LJOQ01000031.1:0-2091 GCF_001672255.1 Anabaena sp. AL09 | reverse complement strand
AGTGAAAATTGTCGAGCGATAGACAACTAAATTTTCGCCTTTAATCTATCCCCTAAGGCCAACTTATAATCGCCTGAGATATACTTTAGTTTATCTTGAAAGCGATCGCTAATTTATGAAATCTCAAATTAGTCCTTGGGGAAATTCTTTAGCCTTCACTCTATAAATAAAAGTAAGAAAATCAGATCCCCGACTTCTGAGAGAAGTCGGGGATCTGAAACTGTTGATCTTGAAGGCGATCGCTTGGTTAAATGAAACTATTATACTCAAAATGGCTAGAAGCTGGACTTTTTTATCATACAAAGAATAAGGTTCAAAGCCTCTCCCTAACCCTCTTCCAAGAGGAGAGGGAAAAGGAATAACATTTAATACTGGAGAGGTTTACCAGAGGGGTTTGATATTTGATTAAACTATGAACCGTTTGCAGTATAAAAGCTAATTAGCTCTTTACTATTTTGTAAAAAAATAACCTCTAGTATAGATTTAAAGGAATTTTGAAACTGCTTAGTTAAAAAAATATTGTGAAAATTAGTTATATAAATGAAAACAGATAAATTATTTTACAGAATTTTCTTAAATCAACCAGATTTAATAGCAGAATTAATTCCTGGTATTCCTAGTGATTGTGAATTTGAGTATAGCGCACCTGTACTCAAAGAAAAAGAAACTAGGTTAGATGGGTTATTAACACCGATTAGTAATAATTCTGATGTACCGCTAATATTTCTCGAAGCACAAATGCAGCGAGATACAAAATTTTATAGTCGCTATTTTCGAGGAATATTTAGCTATATTGACCAATATGAAATTAGCAGAAATTGGCGCGGATTACTAATTTTACTGAATAAACGTTTGGAATTAGGTTCAGAACTTCCACACAGAAACTTACTTAATAGTCAAGTAGAAAGGTTATATTTAGAAGATTTATTACATCAAGATGATTTAAGTCCTAATTTAGCTCTACTAAGATTAATAGTAACGCCTAAAGACCAAGCAGGATTAGCAGCTAGGAAAATTTTAAACAGTGTCAGCACAGAAGCAGAATTTCAGCTAAAATTAGATTTAGTAGAGTCCATATTAGTCAACAAATTTACACAACTAACCCTAGAGGAGATTCAAAAAATGCTTAATCTCAAAGAGGCTGATATTACTCAAACCCGGTTTTATCAAGAGGTGTTAGAAATTGGTGAGAAAAAAGGTTTACAACAAGGTGTGCAACAAGGAGAAGCAAATCTAACTATTCGTTTGCTAAAACGCCGTTGTGGTAATTTAACTGCTATTCAAGAGCAAAAAGTGCGATCGCTCTCCATTTCTCAATTAGAATCATTAGGAGAGGCATTATTGGATTTTCAAAATATGTCAGATTTGGAAAATTGGTTACAAGATAATCGCCGTTTATCTTGAAAGCGATCGCTAATTTATGAAATCTCAAATTAGTCCTTGGGGAAATTCTTTGGCCTTGAAATGGGAACTGCTTGCACCAGCACTTGTGCGATCGCTCATATACTAGAATGTAAATAAGCATGAAGACCGACAAACTATTTTACCGGATATTTCTCAATCAACCAGGTCTTCTTGCCGAACTCCTCCCCGGAATCCCCCCAGATTGTCAATTCGATTACTCAGCACCAGTCATTAAAGAACAGGAATTTCGTCATGATGGGATTTTAACCCCTTTAGGAAAAGACCCCAATCTTCCCCTAGTGTTTCTAGAAGCGCAAATGCAGCCAGACACAGACTTTTATGGACGCTACTTTGCCGAAACCTACCTTTATTTAAAACAGTATAAAATCATCAGACCTTGGCGAGGATTACTAATTCTCAAATCCCGTGGTCATGACCTGGGTTCAGAAATTCCTTACCAATTCCAGTTAGATAACCAAGTCCAAAGACTCTACTTACAAGACCTCCTACATCAAAATTGCCTAAGTCCCAATCTAGCATTACTGCAACTGATTATCCTGCCGAAAACAAAAACCATTCAAGCTGCTCAAAACCTGCTAGAAAGTAGTAAAGGTCAACCAGAATTTAGACAAAAACTAGATTTAGTTGAAGCTATACTGGTAAACAAATTCCCTAACCTAAGTTTGG
>NZ_LJOQ01000030.1:0-8086 GCF_001672255.1 Anabaena sp. AL09 | reverse complement strand
TCTTTCACTTTATCTGTTTGTTTTGATGCTTCCTTTGATTTTCATCTCCGTAATTTCCCTCTGTAACATTTTGGGGTGCGGAATGTGGGATTAATATTCACTGTGGAAAGCAAAATTTACGCAAAACTTGCTAAAATCAGTATTAATGCGTAAATCTCTTATTATTTAAGTAATAATAAGTTGCATTTCATTAGTGAATACTTCTTCGAGCCTCAATAAGGACTGGTGAGTATTTTCAAGTTCTAACGTTAACAGGGAACGCCGAATAGGTGGTGCGAATTTTTCCGTATTTTCCATATTCAAAGTATAGGAAGTTGCAGGTTGAGCAGATGGCAACCAAGCCCGGATTTTCTTGTTACTAAAACCTTGGGTGATTAATTTTGCGCCTGGTTTCACGGCTGATTTTGGTGGTTCAGAGAGAATGGTGTGTACATTAGTTCCACCAAAACCAAAGGAACTGATCCCAGCAAATTTGGGATGAGCTTGATTCCAGGGTTGGGTTGTTTGGGCTGGATAAAAAGGTGAAAGGGTAAAGTCAAAGCGAGGATTTACTTGTTCACAGTTGAGTGATGCGGGAATAACCTGGTTGTGCAGTGACAATGCAACTTTGATGAAACTAGCCACCCCAGCCGCACTTAATAAATGACCAATATTGGTCTTGACGCTACCTAAAGCACAGTGATTATTTGTCCCCACTCCAGCAAACACCTGAGATAACGCCCGTAACTCAATGGGATCACCAATCATGGTTGCAGTCCCGTGGGTTTCGATGTAACTAATTTGTTCTGGACAAAGGTGGGCTTTTGCTAGTGCTGTAGTAACTACTTCTACTTGACCTTCGACGCTGGGGGTAGTAATGCCCATGGTATGACCATCGTTGTTGGCAGCAGTAGCATTAATCACGGCGTATATTGGATCGCCATTTGCTAAGGCTTGTTTTAAAGGTTTGAGCAAGACACAACCCACACCTTCACCAGGGACAAAACCATTGGCGCGTTCGTCAAAGGTAAAACACTTGCCATGAGGAGATAAGGCGTGTGCTGCACTGAGAAAGAGATAAGGTTTTTCATCTAAGAGAACTTCCACCCCACCGGCTAAAGCCATTTCTGACTCACCCTGTAGTAAACTTTGACAGGCAAGATGGATAGCCATGAGAGAAGATGAGCAGGCTGTATCAATGACTAGACTTAACCCTGTGAGATTGAGATAGTGGGAAACGTGGGACGCGATGAAGTTTTGTCCTACACCCACAATGCTGGATTTTTTGGGGATTTGAATGCGATCGCCATATCCTGCTACCCTAGCACCTACGAACACCCCAACTTTGCGGTGGTTGATATCTTTGATGGCATAACCAGAATCTACTACCGCTTCAACACAACTTTGACAGAATAGGCGCACCAGGGGATCAATGTCGCTGGCTTCATGTTGAGAGACTCCAAACATGGTGGGATCAATGTCTTCTAAATCATCCAGAAAACCGCCCCATTTACTCACTGATTTACCTGATGTAAATTCGCTGGAGTAATATTGTTCGACATTCCATCGAGATTTTGGGATTTCTCGGATGCTGTCAACGCCAGCTACTAAGTTATTCCAGAAGATTTCTTTGTTGGCTGCACCTGGGAATTTGCAAGCCATACCAATCACGGCAATTTCGGTGTGCGATGGATTTTGGGAATTTTGCTGACCCAGAGGCGCAGAAGAGGACAATTCTGTGGGCAGGTTTTCCCACTTGAGCCAAGTTTCCGTCTTGCGGGGAGGGGTTTGAGGCTGAATTTTTGTCTCTACTACTTGAGTTTGTGATAGTTTTAGCTGTAATTGATCATGATGATAAGTAATGAGATGTTCTGCTAAACGGGATATGGAATCGTGTTGTAATAACAGTGATGGGTCTAATTTCAGTCCTAGCCATTGATCAATTTTGTTGACGATACTGGCTAAAAAGATGGAGTCCACACCTAAAGCATCAAAGGAGGTGTCATACTCGATTTGGTCTAAGGTAATGTGGAGTTCACTGGAGAGAATTTGGCTTAATGATTCTAAAACGTAAGTCTGTACGTTGCCATTGATTGGGGCGTTTTGCTTGGGTGAGGAAATGGGCTGAGTTGTTGTTTGCGCTTTCCTAACTAGGGGCAATTCTGATAAATTTAATTGCTCTTGACTACCTACACAAGCCACAGTGTGAATTTGGGGAGGTAAAGTCAAGATAGTATCTAAAGATTGCAAACTTCCGGCTGTGGACAAAGGGGCAAGACCTATCTTGGTCATTGGCTGACTGGTGAGTTGTCCCATGCCAACTTCTTTCCAGTTTGACCACTGAATGGCACGATAGTAGATATTACCTTGAGCTACTTGATAAGCAGCAAAGTAATTCATATAGGCGTTAGCTGTAGCATAATCACTAATACCTACAGCTAGTTTAGGGACGACGCTCGACAGGGATGAGAACAAGACGAATGCTTGTAAATTGTCATGCTCAAAGATGCGGTGTAAAACTTCCAATGCGGTAGTTTTGGGAGACAATACAGATACAATACTGTCTATGGATTTATGCAGAAAAGCTGGTGATTCTGAGGAAACACAGCCTGCACAGTGGAATACTTGAGTAATGGGTCCATATTGACGGCGAATGTTTTGGAAATAGACATCTAGAGCCGCATAATCTGTTAATTCGCCAATATAGAGTTCTACGGTTATGCCTTGTTTTTCTAAGTTGAGAATGTTGGTGATTTTCCTAGTAATTGCCGGTTCTGCATTTGGCGATGCCATTAATTCATCCCATTTTGTTCTGGGAGGTAATGTAGTTTTGCCCATCAACACTAGGGTTTTATAACCTTGACCCGCCAAATGTTGAGCAACTTCATGACCTATACCACCTGTACCGCCACTAATCACAACCGTTCCCTGTAATAATTTCTGGGACTGGGTGGGGGGTTCAAACTTCAGAGGTGCGAGGGTAGCAACAAAGCGATCGCTATCTCGGTGACAAATTTCGGTAAAGTGATCGTCAGCTTGATACTCTTGAGCAATAATTTGACTTAAAGTTTGTAAATCTGAGTAGTTGGGGTCTAAATCAATGGTTTTGGCATAACAAGAGTTATATTCTGCGCCCAACATCTTGAATAAACCCGTCAGTTCTGCACCACGCAGGTTAGTTGATGTCCCGTTAATATTCTGCAACCCTTGGGTAAATTGTCGTAAGCGTAGGGGGTTACGAGTATTCAATAAAGATTGTAGTAAGGCGATGTTGCCGAAAATAGACTGACTATTACCAGTTAAGGCAGTTAAATCAAGAATGCCTGTAATTTCTAAAGATGATATCTGATTGTGAAATCTCGCTCTGTGGTCGGCGTTATCAAAGCAAAATTGATAATTCTGGGGTGTGATTTGTTGGTAAGTAGAAGCATTTTCCACCACCACAAAAGCGGCTTGATGATGCTGTGCTTGCAGAGTAGCAATCAAAGGTTTGATATCATCATCAGCAAGAACGATAATTGTCCCTGGCAAAGTAGCTTGGGTATCTTGAGGTAATGCTTGATGTTGCCATTGTGGTACAAGCAGGCTGATGTGTTCTTTTGTAGGTACTTTAATCGTTTTGGCTGGTGCAGTGGTGGTTTCGGGAAACCAATATTTATCAAGACTAAATGGATATCCAGGTAAGGGAACAACGGTGGGTGAATAATCTCTAGGTAATACCTGAGTCCAATCAATATCTAATCCTCCCACCCACAACTTAGCCAACTTAGGATATGCTGAATTTTGCGCTAGAGATCGCAAATGCTTTTCTAATTCTTGTTGACTCTCAAATAAGTCCTCATAGGCTTGGCTATAACGAGAATCACCCACAAAAACCTGATTATTTTCTAATCCATTGATTAACTTGTGCAGAGCATTGGTCAATTCCTCAAGAGTTTTGGCTACAATAGCCAGACGATACTCCATCGCTTCCCTGCCTTTTTGCAAGGTGTAAGCTATATCTGCTAAAGAGAAGCTATTTTGTTGTTGGAGATATGCCGCAATGCTTTGAGCATAAGCAGTTAGCCGTTCTTGAGACTTAGCCGACAAAATAACTAACTGCGGCTGAGATGGTGCAGAGATATCCACAGTCCGTGCTAAATATTCTTCTAGAACTATGTGAGCATTTGTCCCCCCAAACCCAAAGGAACTGACTCCGGCTCGACGTGGTTGTTGTTTCCCTATAGAGGTTGTTTGCCGTTCCCAAGTCACTTGTTGTGAGGCAATTTGCAATGGAGAATTATCCAAACGGATATACTTATTCAAAGTAGCAAAGTTAGCATTAGCAGGAATTACACCTTTTTGCAACGCCAAAATAGATTTGATAATTCCTCCCACCCCGGCGGCGGCTTCTAAATGTCCGATGTTGCTCTTGACAGAACCGACATAACAATTGTGGGTAGTCTCAACAGTAGCAAAAACCTTCTTTAGTCCATTAATTTCTATCGGATCGCCCAGGGTTGTCCCAGTCCCGTGAGCTTCAATATAACCAATAGTAGCAGGGCTAATTTGAGCATCAGCATAAGCTGCTAAAATTGTCTCTGCTTGCGCTTCGGGAGCAGGTGCAGTCAAAGAATTAGTATGTCCGCTATGTCCTACTGCCGCACCTTTAATCACAGCATAGATATAGTTGCCATCCCGTTCAGCCTGAGTCAAGGACTTTAATAACAGTACCCCTGCGCCTTCACCTCTGACATAACCATTAGCTGCTTCATCAAAGGGACTACACTTGCCTGTTTTACTCAACATCCCCGCCTGCGAAAAGACCACATAGGATGTCAAAGATGTGATCACATTAACACCACCTGCGATCGCTAAATCAGATTTTCCTGAGCGTAATAGTTCCATAGCCCGATTTATCGCCACCAAAGAACTTGAGCAAGCTGTATCAATTGCTTCACTTGACCCTTTCAAATTCAACAAGTGAGAAATTCTGTTAGCCAGGATAGCATGACTCACGCCCGTTCCTAAATGGGGTTCTATAGAGTTTTTCTGCTGACACAACAACTCATGATAATCAAAACTCGAAGCCCCAACTAAGACCGCCGTTTTAGAACCAGATAACTCTGAAGCACGATATCCAGCATTTTCTATAGCGTGCCAGACACATTGGAGAAGTATCCGTTGCTGTGGGTCCATCAATTGAGCTTCTCGTGGAGAAATACCAAAGAACTTCGCATCAAAACACTCAACATTTTCTATAAACCCACCTTTAAGAAAAGGAGCAAGTTCTGGAGATTGCAAAAGATTTTTTTGCTCTGCATTCTGGGGTAAACGTTGAGCCGGAAAATCTGTAATCTCGACTTGACCTTCTGTCAATAACTGCCAAAATTCTTCTAAGGTTTTAGCTTGGGGTAATGATATACCCACACCAATAATTGCAATATCTTGGGGGGAAGATTCAGACTCCAGAACATCGGTAACAGTTGCTATTTCCTCTGGAATTACAGCCACTGCACTTTCATCTTTGGTGCAGGTTTCTAAACTTGGTTCTAGATGTTCTTGGATAAATTCTACTAGAGCAGTAATTGTATGACATTCATACAGCAAATCAGGAGTTACAGGAATTTTAAATTCATCTTGGAGAAAAGTAGTTAATTCCACATAATTTAATGAATCAAATCCTAATTCACTAGGCGAAGCCGACAAACAAACCTCTTCAGTTGGTATTTCTAGAATTGCAGCTATTTTATTTTGTAACTGAGCCTCAATTTGAGAGATATTATTCATGGTAGATATTGCCTGTACTCATATACTTTAACCCTGAAAGATGATTTAGAACGTAGGTGAGAAACCTCGATTAACTTGCATCACTGTTGGCTGGGAATTTCTTGCCAAATGCTTTAGGATTTGTAATTCTACATCCATTGCTCCACCTGCCTTGTAGAGTTTTATTTTCTGATTTTTTTATTCATTATACTCGGAAAGTGACAGAAGAGGGTTAACTGCGATTTCTAAACCGGAACTACCTGTCTAGTTACAGCTTCACGAAAACCATTTTGCAGATACAGACTTGTACAATGTCTTCGGCGTTTCTTACCACTAGAAGTTTTCGGTAGAGTCACGGGCATAATCAACACTAAATCATGTAACCTTAACCCATGAATATCAGATATATTTTTTCTCACAGTTGTTAACAGTTGACTATGGTCGAACTTGTTCAGAAAATCTTTGTTAATTTCACACGCCACAACTAACTTATCTTCCCCATTGATATCAACCGCAAATGCTGCTGAACCACCTATGCGGATAGCAACATCACTATTTTCTACAGTAGCTTCTATATCATCAGGATAATGATTTAACCCGCGAATAATAATTAAATCCTTCAAGCGTCCTGTAATAAACAATTCTCCTTCCACAAAGAAACCAAAATCACCAGTTCGTAAATATGGTCCTTCTCCTGTTGTTAGATAAGCTTGGAAAGTGTCTTGGGTTTGTTGTACTCTATTCCAATATCCAGCCGCAACTGAGCCACCAGAAATCCAAATTTCGCCAATTTCTTCAGGACTACAAAGCGTCAGAGTTTCTGGGTTCACAATCCGAACATCATGGTCACCATGAACATTTCCACACCCAACTAAAACCTTCTTAGTGTTGTTATCTACAACCTGGATACGATGAGTTTCTAATACTTGTTCATCTACTGACAGAAATACAGGTTTATCTTGAGGATTTCCCCCAGAAATAAACAAAGTAGTTTCAGCCATTCCATAGCAAGGATAGAAAACTTCTTCTCTTAAGCCATATTTTTTAAATCTCTGAATGAAGCTTTCAATTACATTAGCTTTCACAGGTTCAGCCCCATTAAATGCAATCTGCCAACTGGATAAGTCTATATCCTTAATTTCTTCATCTTTGATTTTATTTACACACAATTCATAAGCAAAGTTTGGTCCACCACTAGTAGTAGCACGATATTCTGAGATGGTTTTTAGCCAAGTTGCAGGTGATTGTAAAAAAGTGATAGGTGGAAATAGTACAGATTTAATTCCTAGATATAGAGGTTGAAGAACATTACCAATTAAACCCATATCATGATAAAGCGGTAGCCAACCTGCAAAGATTGTCTCTTCGGAATGCTGAGATCCTTCCTTAATAGTTTGCTGATTATGGATGAGATTACTATGAGTTACCATGACACCTTTTGGTTGTCCTGTAGAACCAGATGTATATTGCAGAAATGCCAGATCAGAGCCTTGAATATTTGGTATTTTCCAGTTATGACTAGCTGCTTCTGGCTGAGAATTTGTAGCTATCCAGTGTGCTTGATTGATGTAGGGAATGTCGCGGTAAATTTTCTGAAAATCAGCAATCGAGTCTTCAGTTGTGAGAACAAATTTCACTTGTGCATTTTCTATAATTCCGCTGAGGCGTGATATTTCTCTTTGATTGCGTACAGGATGCACAGGTACGGGAATTACTTTAGCATATAAACAACCAAAAAAGGCAACAATAAAATCAATCCCCGGACGATATAACAATAACGCCCTCTCCCCATCAAGATTGTATTGTTGCAGTGCTGTGGCTATGGCGACTGCTTTTGTATGAAACTGTCCAAAAGTTAATTCCACCTTGGCTTCTGAAGAATTAATAAAGACAAATGCAGTGTCTTGGTTTTGTGAAGATGCTCTGAAGTTCAATATTTCTAAATAGTTTGAAAATTTAGTAGCTGTATTGATAATTTTTTCAGTCATTGGTTTAATACCTTATGTTGTCAATACTATTGCCAAAATAATGCGATCGCTCATTTTCCCAACGGTTAACAGTGGCATAGGTTACACCTAGATAAGCGCCGAACTGTTCTTGAGTAAGTCCAGTCAAGAGGCGAAACTCCCGAATTAGCCCCCCAATTTCGGGTTGTTTGACCACCAATGGTCTTTTTAACATCTGCTTCATGTCTGATGTAACAAGTATTATATCTTTTGACATAGTAAGCACACAGAAATGTTGAATAGCGTAATAAAACTTTACATGTTGAAATAAACTTAGCCTATAAGTGCTATTTTTCATCTTATCCAAATAAGTTTTCTAAACCAATGAACATAACTTATTTCCTGACACATAT
>NZ_LJOQ01000003.1:0-11282 GCF_001672255.1 Anabaena sp. AL09 | reverse complement strand
GTGATGAAGCAGGAAGTAAACACTAAGGTTATCGCTGTCCAGATGTGTCTAGACTTTGGTAATTTTGGGTAAGTTTTATAGAACGGTAATAACTCTTCCAATTTTTAATGATTGTTTTAATGTTGTCATCATTCCCCCCATTTAAAGCTGTATCTTTTATTGCCTGAATCCAATCTGGTATCCAATTTACACTCATATCTTCTTCAGTACATAAAGCTACTGCTGCATTTTGTATCATAGTAATTACATTACTATTTACTTCGATCCAACTAAGACTGCCCATAATTTTATACCCACCTCTTGCCTTCCATCTTTCTTCTATGGCAGGACTATAATACTCAAGTAACTCCTTCATCCTTTCATTTAATTTATTAATTTTATTAATTGTAGATTCCTGCATAATCCCACCTGGTTAAGTACCTACCCACAATAAGGTATCCTATACCTCAAGTCAATGATTCAGGTCACTATAATGCGATCGCTTTGTAAATGCTTACCATTTGATTACTGAAGGATAACTGCTTTGTTGGGAAGTGAGTCTACCAATATTTTATGGTGTAAATAGTCTATTTTTAAATGTTAAAACGATAGAATTTAAAATGGCTGTAATCATTATATATAGAGGGTTACAGCCATTATTAGTATACATATTTAACAACCTATAAGGGGGCTTACCTTGCCTTCTGACTCTTGTTTTCCATCTGACTCTCTGCCTTTTGACTAACTATCTTTTATCTTACCTACTCTTTTACCTTCTTTTATACTAACTTTATCTAAAAAATATACTTACTATTTATTTAACATACAAATATACTAAATATACTTAATCTATACTTTAAAACGATAGAATATAAAATGGCTGTAACCCTTATGTGAAAAGAGATATAGCCATTATTACTATCTATATTTAACAACCTATAAGGGGGTTTTCCCTTTGTCTGCTGACTCTTATCTACCTGACTTTTCCTTACCTGTTTTCTGACTTACCTGCTTCTGACTTATTTATCTGGCTTTCTGATTTCTTACCTTACCTGTTTACTTGTTAAAAAAAAATAAATAAAAAATTTACTTACCATACTTACTGATTTTCTAATCACTTATGCTTTCTTCCCAGTCATACTCAGTACCATCATCTTCTTCCATCAACTCTTCTATTTCAGTTAAATCAAAAGGTTTCTCCTCCAATGTTGGGGTTTTAAGACCAGACATTTCAGCAGCCTTCCTTACAGCTTCATCAGGTATAGTACCTATACAAATCAAACCATCATGCTCATTTGCAATTACCTTATAGTCATAGTTAACACTTTGATTAGTCAGTGCATGAATAAATGCGGCTTCCTGACCTTGCATTACAAATGCTGCCACTTTTGATTTTACCTTCCATACTTTATATTTAGCTTGTAAATCATCTATACAAAGCTCTTTTCCAGTAGGATTTTTTATGTACTTCTTACCACTTTTACCTGCATAAGCTACTGCTGGAACCCATTTATTTAGTAACCAATCATGCCATATATCTAGCTGTACTTTTAGTGGTTTTACACATTCTAGGAACTTTGTTTGATAATTAACCAGTAATTCTAAGTCACCATCTGCTTCATCTTCCAATGTATCTAAAATACTATTTAAAGGTTTACCACCTTCTTCTAGTAGAGCATCCAGTTTACTTTTTACTTTACTAGGAGAAGTTGTATAAGCACCAAAAAGTAAGGCACATAGACAAGTCTTCCAACAATCTACACTAATACCTACTTTAGCTGCATACTCTTTTTTAGCATTAGGGTTATCCCTATATTGAACCAACCATGTAGTATCTAAATTAGCTAACTCAAACTGTTGAATTAACCCATTAATCTGAGAAGCTTTGAGGTCATAATTCTTTAAGTTTTTTATACCCCTGTAAGCTGCTGCCTTAGCTCTTCTGGAAGCTGATTGCAATCCTCCTTTCATTTGGCTAACTCTCCCTGCTGGTTGAACTTTATAAGCTGGTTTGTAAACATATATACCTGGAGCTATCTCTTTAGGATTTTGACCTGTAATTGACCCAATAGAGTGATGATCATTTATAAGTCGGCATTTAGCACTTTTATACCTTTTAAGAGCTAATTTCTTTGCCTCCTCAGTTGAAATCTCATCTGCTGCAATCCTATCATACTCAGCTTTTAAAGATAATCTGGCTGCATTTAAATCTTTTATATGGGAATTAACAGCAGCTAGATTAAAGTAACCTTCCTTGATTAAATCAAGTGCTGAAGTAATTAATTCAGGCTCCTCATTACCATTCTCATCAAATTTTTGGTGACCTAATGCTACATTAGATGCCCTTCCTGTAAAAGCATTATATCTTTTTACTTTAACTAGTTGTTCAAGTTCTAAAAACCCTCTTTCAAAGAATTCATCAAATATAAACTCAGGAATTTTAAACTCTCTAGATAACCCTTGAGCATGAGAATAGGTACTAACTTCTAGTAAACCTTTATGGCTCTACCGCTCCCTTTATGATATTTTCGGTAAAATATCCCTGAAACCCCTACATCGCTTATTAATTTAGATTAAACCCATGTACACCAATGGTTTTGGATATATTAAAAGGATGTTTGATCATAAGGGGAACGGTAGAACCACCTTTATCAACAAACTTAATCCAAGAAGACTTGGGTATATTTTCTCTAATAAACAAAGCAGATACAGGTATCCACTCACCCTTCTTCTTTTTTAAACTTGCAATGGTACTTACTATTAAGTGGCAGTAAAGTTTTCTATTATCTTCAATCTCCTTTTCAATTAACTTAACACTTTTCTTCTTACCAGTTTTCTCATTTACCTCTTCAATCTCTATTAAATCCAGTATTTCATCAATAAAATCCAATTGAGATTTAATAACTTTGAGATGGTCTGAAATGTAAGCTCCAGAAGAGGATTGAGCATTAAATATTTTGTTATTTTTAGGCATATCTAGTATATTAATTGTAGTAAATGTAATTGTGTATTATGATATGTGTATATTAATTCAGGTAAATTCAAAAAGAGAGAAGTTTTTAGGCTGCTTTTCTCTCTTTTTTAGTATTAGGCTGCTATATCAGTAGGTAAACTTAATACTCCTACATTTGGAGTAGGGGGTAGAACATAACCATCTTCTATAAGTCTGCGCTTAATAAAGGAAAATCCTTTTGGTGTGGCAAGAGTAACTGAGTTAGTTTTATTGGTATGTGAATTAACTTTAGTTCTAATTACAAAGTAACCTGATTCTACATACTTTTGATAAGGAACATTATTGCCATGACCATCAAGATACAAGATTCCTTTATCTCTAAGCCACTCAAATAGGTTATTTCTACCCATTCCTTTAATAGCTAGAATTTTAGCAATCTTCTCTATAGATAAATAATTCTGATCATTGCAAAGGGAATCCCAATCTTCAGCTTTAGGGGCTAACTCAGCATTTAATAGAAGTAAATTAGCCTTTTCTTTTTCACTCTCAAGTAAAGCTTCCAGAGCTTGAATATAATCACCAGGTAGCTTAGGTTGTTTAGCCTTCCTAGCTTCATCAAAGGCTTTAACTAAATTAATCTTCGCTCTCCTAACTTGAAGAGTATTGTTTGAATAAGTTAATGATAGATAAGCTTGGTTTTCATTAAGATAGTAAAACTCAGCATAAGAAGAAGTTCCCTTAACCCCTACGCTGGTAACGGAGAGGTTTCCAAACTCTTCAAAGTCAGCTATATAAGTCTTAATTAGTTCTTTAAAGTTTTTATGTAGGACTCCTAACTGGTCAGCTACTAATCTTGAATCTACAACTAAGGTATCTTGAATTGTGTAAATGGAAATATTTAATTGTGACATTATATTATGTATATATAGTTAATAATTTAGTTGAGTCTCCTTGCTTTAATTAACAAGGAGATTATTTATTTCAGGAAGGTAAATTGTATTGGTCTAAATAAGATTTAACTGCTTGTCTGAGAACATCTGCTTTATCTAAACCTCTCAGGTTAGCTAGATGTTGTAGCTTCTCATTACTACCTTCATACAGTCTGATGCTTGTGATTTTATCTAATTTCATAATATTAATAATAGTTTGAATTCTTTTATATTACTAATACTATCATGCTAATAGAATCTTAGTCAATAGATAAATCTACATTATTTAGGCAACTCATAAATCCGCCCCCTTCAATAAACACCCTATATATAAATACTATAGAGAACATAACCTTCAGTTTTCTAAAACTTGGTAATCTGTAATCCTTAGTTAATTAACTATTAGAAAATTAATTTGAGTTGTATTTTGCTATTAAACGTTCAACCTAAAGCACTGAAGATTAGAAAACTAATATTAGATTGCTCAGTGAAGTGAACTAGCACTAGAGTCAGTTATTTAATAGTCAGCTAATAGGTATTCAGCTAATGATTCAGTCAGCTTAGAAATAGGTGGCTTAGAAAGTTGTAGCATTTGTAGTATACCATATTACAGCTATCACATATAGTACACTTATACTATCAACAATCTTAACCCAAGTTAGCTTGTATCTGCTCCCATTCAAATTGGCATATAGCCCCAATACCCTGCTGTTTGTTCTGATAATTAATTGAGTAATCTGCACAGAGTTTTCTAAGTTCAGTTGCCTTCATTTGCTTTAACTGTTTCTGTCTAATAGATTTATCATTATCTGATTGATTATTGATCTCCTCTACAGTTAAGTCAACATCATTCTCAGTAGAGATCACTTCAGTCTGATTCTCTAAAATAGAATTAGTGTTATCTGTTTCCACATTGATGCCCTCATCTAATGCCTCCTCATTTATGACTCCCTCATCAGTAGACTCATGATTAGTTTCCATTAATCCTTTAGGCTGTCTACACAAAAATTCCTTAACTAAAGTAAACAAACCAGCTATTACTAAAAACAATAAGTTAACTAGTCTTAGAATGAACTTAATTGTTGACTTAAACTCATTAGCAAACTGCTCTGATTGAACTACTGTTAATGCTTCTTCAAAGTATGTATTCATGTTAATTAATTCTTTATTTACTGATTATTGATGTGCCTGTCTATTCTTAAAAAAGATAAGTAAATACTGTATTATTAGCTACTTTATAAACTTAGGTTAGCTAAGTAAACTTAGGGAGTATAGCCTCCTGTATGTAGTACATTTGGCTGTCTACTATTTAGTGAGTGATTTAAAAATTACTTATGCTGTCTGTTTAGTAAAACACTGTCTACTATTTAGTGAAGTGTATTTAACTCAATGTGAGGGGCTAACTATGTGACTACTGAAGCTTTTAGCTCTGTTGGTGAGTAACCTAGATGTCCTATCAGTGAGGGGCTAACTATGTGACTACTGAAGCGTATTGGCTCAGTAGGTGAGTGACAAGAGTTCTCCAAAGGTGAGAAGCTACAAGTCTCTTAAAGAAAAAAGAATGAAGCGTGACCATGATAAACTTAGGGAGTATACACCCAGCTACTCCTTACTAACACAGTTAACTCAGTTCACTCTCCATCTGGTATTAGGTACTAACACTAGGCTTTCCCTTACTACCGGAGTAGTGTAGCTACAGATACTAACACAAGGCTTTCTTTGTAGACTATTCACTGAGATAAAGCGTTCAGGAGTAGACCATTCAGATCTCTACCTTAAACTTCAACCCTCTGTGTCTAGGCACTTTTGAGGGGCGTTACAGTTGCAGAGAGAATAGAAGGCTTAAACTATCAACCCTCTGTGTCTCAGCACTTCTGAGGGGCGTTACAGTTCCTTCTATAGGCTACAGATTAATCCGCACTGTAGAGAATAGATACTTAACAAAGCTAGTCAGCTTCCTAAGAAGTTTTCACTAAGTTAAATACCCATGCCTAACACTAGTCAGCTCACTAGGAGTTTTCATGCAAGGTCTACAGTGGTTTCACCTTTCACCTTTCACCTTAGTCTCAGGCAGAATAAGAACTGACACACAATCCTACTAAGTAGGCAGAATAAGTTCCGCACACAATCCTAAGATCCCTGAATGTTAAGGGCATCCATCAATAAAAAAGAGAGAGTTGTTGCTCTCTAACACACCTACTGTTTTATACCTCCCGCCATTAGTCACCTGCCCCAGCCCACCCTGTAGAAATACATATATATTTAACAACCAAGTTATCTAATTACAAAACTACTTTTATTTAAACTACTATTAATTCATATTTATCATTCATCCCACTTTCCATTAGTTCATTTAATGTATATAATAAATATAAGTAAACTTTTATTTTAGATGGCTACAAAACAAGAACTGTCAGATTCTTATAAAGGAATAAACCCTTCTGGCAATAGAGAATTACCAGTTAAAATTATTCAGTTAGTTGTAGAACAAATTAAATCATTTTTACTGGGTGATGGCTATCAAAAGAAAATTAAGTTCTTAGCTATCAATCCTGATCAGCAAGAACAATTAAATTCACAATTAGAAGAAATTAAACTTTATAATTTACTCAATGATCTTTACATTGATGTCCCTATCTTTGGAGAGGCTTATATTGAGGTTTCTGATGGGAAGCTGCGTCATATTAGAACACTTGATATTGATGACATAAAAGTTGACCCTCTTGACCCATTAAAAGTTGTTTACCTAAAAGAATCAAGAGAGATTTATGACGCTGTTAATAACAAGTATATCAAGGTAAAAGTAGAACATTATCTGACTCTACCCACAGAGAATCAGGCTACTGTAGATTTATTTAATCTGCCTGATTATAAATATTTTGTTAAGGTTGGTGATGCTGAACCTGTAGAAATGGGTGATCACATTCCTATAGTTAGAATAGTGAATTCATTGGATGGACGCACTGCTCAGTCTGCTATTGATAGGCTGATTCACCTTCAGCTTGAATATTGTGAAGTCAGGTCAAGAATTAAGGCTCTACCGCTCCCTTTATGATATTTTCGGTAAAATATCCCTGAATTATTAATTTAGATTAAACCCATGTACACCAATGGTTTTGGATATATTAAAAGGATGTTTGATCATAAGGGGAACGGTAGAACCAGAATTAATCTAAATGGTAAACATCATAAGCCTCAAGTTTTTACAATTGGAACTTCTGCACCTGCGATTATAGGCAGAACAAATTCAGCCCAACTTGAGAGTATAGAGTCACCTACAGGTAGTGCAGCTTTCCAAACAGCATTTACCAATGATGGGGCTAGTATTCTTCATCTTCCTATCTCTAATGCTGCTGCTGAATTGGGGATAACTCCTAAGATTGGCTACCTACAACCAGTAGACTCACCTTATCTTGAAAGACAAAGATTAATCATTCTCCAAGATATTTATTCTTTAACTGGAGTAATGGTTCTTGAGCTACAGAATGCTAGGTCAGCTTCTAGTTCCAGTTCTCTCAGTGTCCTTTATGAACCACTACAGAGAGCAACATTAAGCAGAGCTAACTATTTAATTTCAGCTATCAAAACTATATTCCTAGAGTTAGGCATTGACATTCCTTTTAGAGTGGAATTACCTGACATGATGCCTAGAGATTTACAAGATAAAAAACTGCAAATTGAGGCTGTTAGACATAAGTTAATTTCCAGGAAGAGATACCTAGTTGAAGTTGAAGGGCTAACTGAAGCGGAAGCACTCAAGGAACTTGAACAGCTAGACAATGAAAAGGGATTAAATATTCAATATTCTGCTGCTATAACTGACTCTAAAGATACAATTAACACTGATAAAGATACTTTATTTGAGGATAGTGCTTACTCCGCAAGAAGTAATACTGCAATTAATTAATTATGGAAGAACAACAAACACAAGAATTAGATTTAGGGTTAGAAGTCATCACCCCTCCTACCATTGAAATTGATTTTGAAGCTGCTTTAGCTAAAACTAAACCTGATTTTCAAAAGATGGCTAAACTTCTAGGTATTCAACCAAGTGGTAATAATCAAGAAGAAGTGGAAAGTGACCTATTATCTAAACAGCAAGCATTAGAAAAAGAACTGAAAGAAACTTTAGTTCCTAAGATTACAGCTAAGTAGAACGGCTTGAATATCATTTGAGGGCTGAAGCCCTTACTACGAAATCATCTCCAGATTTTTTACATTACTTAATCTACTTTGATTTATTTTCGTCTACTTACTTACTCTTCAATCAGCTTTATCTAAAACTTCAAATAGTCCTACTATTAAACCTGGTGTTTCACTTAATATTAATACCACTGAAGACTCTCGCAAGACTAGAGCTTGGAGAGGTTATTAAACCTACTAAATCAAACTAAAAATTATTTATGTTAAACGTCTATTACAATACAATTCTTTATAGATTTATTGCAGCTAACCATTTAGATGGTTCTATTATCAGTGCTGTAGCATCAGGAGATATCCCTGAAGGTTCAATTATTTCACTTAATAGTTCTGGTCAAGCAGTTCAGTGTAATGCTACTACAATACCTCTTGGTGTTGCCCGTCACGCTGCTAAAAGTGGAACAACTCTTTCTATTGAGCAAAGTTGCATTATTGAAAACAGAGGAGTTTCTCTTGGTTTAACTCCTGGAACAAGAGTATTTGCAGCAGCAGCAGGAGCAGTAGCAGCAACAGGAACTAATGCTGTAGGTGTAGCTTTAACTGCAAATAGAGTTGCAATTGCACTTAGTTAATTTTTATTACTTAATTACTAATTTAAACAAAATATATGACTTGGACTACTCAATTTTTTGGTGAACTTTCTCAATTAGATGCTGAATTAACTAGTATAGATAACATTTCTGTAGTTCAGATAATTAGAGAAGTTGATAATGATATCACCTTTTATAATGACCAAAGTGCTAAGTTTTTTGGACCTCTAACAGAATTAATTTCAGTACCACAAAAAACTGTACGTTACTATGATGGTGAAGATTTAGAAAACTGGAATGAAGCTGCTAGACCTAGTAGCAGAACTTCTCTTTGGGATTATACTCAAGAGATTCCTTTTGAAGAAAAAATGACTGCATTAACTTTAACTACTCGCGCAGTTAAAACAATGACTGCTGATGAGTTAGCTGCTTATGTTCAATCTAAGTTGACTGCTTTCCAAAAAGCTAAGTTTAGTGCTCTCAGACAAGCAATTTTTAATAACACCAATAGGGTTATTATGGCTCTACCGCTCCCTTTATGATATTTTCGGTAAAATATCCCTGAAACCCCTACTCGCTTATTAATTTAGATTAAACCCATGTACACCAATGGTTTTGGATATATTAAAAGGATGTTTGATCATAAGGGGAACGGTAGAACCGTTATTATTGACTCCCAAGCTAAATATCAAACTACAAGTTTGCCATTTTGGAACTCTGCTACTGGTACTAATGTGCCTGCTATTAATGGATATACTTTTGTAGCAGGGGATTTGCAACATTACAATGGTGTTGCTACTGGTACTATTCCTACAGGTACAGATGTTAGAACTCGCTTAATTGATAAAGTGCGGCATCATGGGTTTAACCAAATTGAGATTTGGGTATCTCCTTATGATTACAGTTTGGAAGCATTAACTGGTATCTTTGTACCCGCTGATAACCAGATTGGTAGGTCTTTAATGACTGCAACTGGAACAGCAACTAATGAAAGAATGCGTCCATTTAGTCCCTGGGAAAACCTAGTTGGATTTGTTTACAACTGTCCAATAATCAAAACTCCTATTGTGCCACCTAACTATGCAATTGCAGTTGGAACAGATGGTGGAGCATTAAAAGCACCTTTCTTAAGTCGTCAACATCCAATTGCATCTCTTCAAGGATTGCAAACTGAAGTTAAGTCTAATTTCCCTTTAGAAAATACAATTATGACTGAGGGTTTTGGCTATGCTCCTAACCATCGTGGTGCTGTAGCAGTTCTTCAAATGAACTCTACTACTTATACAGTTCCTACTATAGTTTAACTCTAATCATTTGGAGGGGTAATTCCCTCCTGTAAAACATTATGTTTGCAGATTTAGAAAGATATAAATCACTAGAAAGGGATTTATCAACATCATCAATTGTTAATCAGTTTTCCGGTTTAGTTTATGTTCCAGCTATAACTTATCCAAGTTTTCAAAATACTTTACAAACTGCTGGTGCAGTAACCATAAATGTAGATAATGCTACTTGCACTATACAAGGTAGTGCTACTATTTACCCTGCTTATTTCATTCCAGGTTACACAACTGAAAGTGCTTCTTTAGCTGGCAATTATAACAATGTTATAACTAGTAATTCTGGTTCTACCGTTCCCCTTATGATCAAACATCCTTTTAATATATCCAAAACCATTGGTGTACATTTGAAAATATTAAAACCTCAAATCCAATCGGTGTAGGGGTTTCAGGGATATTTTACCGAAAATATCATAAAGGGAGCGGTAGAGCCAAAAAGATGGAACACAATGTAAAAATAATCTGATGATTGGCTATAACTGTTGTGCTACTCATGGGGGTAAAGCAGCCAAAGCTAGAATCACACATGGTCTACATTCTAAATTAGTTAAACAAGAAAATATGAGAGCAATTAAATCATTATCTGCCAAGGAAAGAAAGGAGTTGTTAGCTACTGATTACAGTAAAGAAACTTTATTAGACAATAGCATTATGCTGTCTGATGCCATGATTGGTAGGCTTATTGACCATCAATCAGAGTTAATAGAAAGGTATAACACAGCAATCCAGTTAAGTGATTCTCTAACGAATTCTTCTCCAAGAGAAGCGGAAGTAATTACCAATAACATCAATGGTTTGAGTAAAGCTATCACTGATTTATCTAAAGTTATTCAGATTCATCAAGCTCAAATTAATGCTACTTTAAAAACCAGAAAAGACCTCAGAGATAAGAATGAAAATGAACTTACACTCAAGGCTTTATATGAACAGTTAAGTGTAGACCCCAAAGAGTTAATCCAAGATTTAGTTAAAGCATACCTAACATCTAATCCTGAAACTAAGGTTGATGAATTATTTGCTCTTAAACCAGCAGATGTGGAAATTGAGTATGAGTTAGGAGATGATGACTAATGGATTTTAACTCTATCCCTTCTGATTTAGAGGGCATCCTTAAGTCAGAAACATTGAGATATCAATTTATTGCTGGTGCTAATGACCCTGTTCTATTTGTTAAGTATTTCCTTGGTGAGAAGGTAAACCATTACTTAAATGAAGTTGAAAGAATACATCCTGAAACAGGTGCAATAGTCAAAGGACATCCTAAGAGGGTGTTTGAAAAGTTTTGAGGGGTCAAAATTTATGCCAGTCGCCGTACCATGATCCGAATCATCGCAAGGTAAATAAACGTCTC
>NZ_LJOQ01000029.1:27614-31047 GCF_001672255.1 Anabaena sp. AL09 | reverse complement strand
AGACCTCTACTTGTGCTGGAGAAATCCTGGGCGAGCAAGTCATATCTTTGAACAAAGAATCCCCGTCTCTTTAGAGCGGGGAGTGTCAATAATCCTGTGTTAATTGTGGAAGTTTTATCTAAATCAACAAAAGATTATGACCGTGGTGATAAGTTTCTTTATTATCGCTCAATTCCTGAATTTAAAGAATATATTTTAATTGACCAAACTAAATATTATGTAATGCAGTATGTGAAAACTTCGGAAAATCAATGGATTTTGACAGAGTATGAAACTGAAGATGCTCTGATAAATTTGTCATCAATTAATGTAGGATTATCTTTGAAGCAATTATATAAAAAAGTCAATTTCTCGGAAAATTTAGAATAAAAAATCTCGGAATTTGGTGATTACCTTTTTATTAACAACTAACAACTGTACGGGCGAAGCATTTGGAGAACTATTTTTGGCAATGACCGACGAAGCATTTGGAGAACTATTTTTGGCAATGACCGATAATTTATCTTCCAAATGCTTCGCCCCTACTGACAACTGACAACTGACAACTAACCAATGAATAAATTACTAGTAGTAGCGACAGGAAACCCCGGTAAATTGCGAGAAATGCAAGCTTATTTAGCTGATTCTGGATGGGAATTAGCTTTAAAACCGGAAGATTTGGATGTGGAAGAAACGGGAGAAACTTTTGCGGAAAATGCTGGTCTGAAAGCCTCGGAAATTGCCAAAGTTACAGGTAATTGGGCGATCGCTGATGATTCTGGTTTAAAGGTAGATGCTCTCAATGGTGCGCCGGGGGTGTATTCTGCTCGTTATGGGAACACGGATACAGAAAGAATTGAGAGGTTATTAAGAGAATTAGGTGATCAGGAAAATCGTCAAGCTCAATTTGTGTGTGCGATCGCAGTTGCAAATCCTCAAGGAGAAATAGTGATTCAATCTGAGGGTATTTGTCACGGTGAAATTTTGTTTGCACCTTCTGGAGATGGTGGTTTTGGTTATGATCCGGTTTTTTATGTACCAGAGAAACAATTGACTTTTGCCCAAATGACGACGGATTTAAAAAAATCAATTAGTCATCGTGGTAATGCTTTAAAAGCCTTAGTTCCTCAATTATTGAGTATTTAAGATTAAGAATCTAAAATTTTAATTTGGATTTGGTGAAGACGCGGACCAATAATTGAGATCACCGTAAATTCAAGATGATCATAATTAAAGATTTCGCCTTTCTTGGGGATTTTTTGGCATTGATAAAGTAAAAATCCGCCCAAAGTCAGATATTCTCTAGTTAAAGGTAAATTAAGATGTAAGACTTGATTAACTTCTTCTAGATTGATTTGAGCTTGCACTAAAAATGTCTGTTGGTCTACCATTTGGATCAGCAAATCATTAATGCTATCAAGTTCACCGGAATGACCGATAATTTCAGCAATAATGTCTTGAGTAGTCACCAGTCCGACAGTTCCCCCAAATTCATTGACTACCATTACCATAGAGGGTTTCTCTTGCTGCATCATTGGCAAAATTTCACTTAATAGGGTTTGTTCTGGCACAAATCGGGGCGGACGCATCCACGGTTGGATTTGTGTTTCTGGTGTGATTTTTCCTAAAGCCAAGGGTTGTGCTAAATCTTGAAAGTAAACTATACCGCGAATGTCGTCTAAAGATTCGCCAATGATCGGATAACGAGAGTGACCAGTAGATGCTATTTCCTCAAGTAATCCCTGAAAACTGGCGGTTATGGGTAAAGCAATAATGCTAGTTCGGGGAATCATGATGTCTTCAGCCGTAATATCTCCGAATTCAAAGACGTTATTTAAGAGTTCTCGTTCTGCATTTTCTAAACCTGTAGATTCTCGTTCTGTGGAGATAATTAATTGTAATTCTTCTGGTGTGACTGGAGGCCGCCAACTTTGTCCCGTGTATTCAATCCCAAATAATCGTAATAGCCAATAAGTTGAGTGGTTGAGAACCCAAATAAAGGGACTAAAAAAACGGACTATTGATTTAACTGATGGACCTAAAAGCCTAGCTAGATGTTCTGAATACAACATTGCTACTGATTTTGGACACAATTCGCCTAAGACGATTTGTAGGTAAGCAATGGCAAAAAAGGCCATGGGGACTGATAAAGAATGAGCTAGTAGATAATTAATTCTGAAAGGTAACGGCCAGGAATTGAGCCATTTTTCTACCAATACAGCAATTGTACTTTCGCCAATCCAACCCAGTGCCAGACTAGAAAGGGTGATACCTAGTTGGGCTGTAGATAGTAGTCTATCAATACTACGCTGTAGTGTTTCCACTGACATCGCCCGGACATCACCCGCTTGTACTAACTGTTGAATCCGAGTTCGCCGCACTGTCACCATTGCAAACTCTGCCGTCACAAAAAAGGCATTGATAGCAATTAACACTAGCACACTACACAACCGCAGCCCCACATCTGTCCAACTTAAAGTAGAAAGATCACTCACTGTCTAAGGTGATGTCAAATTTGACATTAGTGTAAGAAAATACCATCTAAAATCCTGCGACTGACCGAAATTGAAGTCCAAAATGGAATCTTAATTCCCTTTTTCTACAGGAATATCAGATAATTGTAACTTGAGTTTTTGAGCAGGATAATCAGTCAAAGATAGAGATATCTGTTTGACATCATCAAGTAAAGCTGTGGGAATGCTAATTGTACCTTTAAATTCCGCACCTTTTGCGGGCAATTCTGCTGGTAAACCTTCTGTAATTGCACTCAAAGTTCTGCCTTTATCGTCGGTAATATCTAAAAAACTATAGAGAAACCGCACAGAATCACCACCTTTATTCTGCATATTCACTTTTAGTAGTAAATCACCACCCGAATAGCGAATAGATTTTACAGACATAGTTACACCTTCACTTTCAGCAGTTATAGGAAATCCTGGTTGAGAAGTTTCTGGTGCTGCGGGTTTTTCCTGTGGCTGCGGCTGGGTAATTTTAATTTCTTCTTCTTCTGATTTGTCTGGTTTATTACCCTTTTTTTGGTCGCTAATTCGTGATTTCACGACTTTGAGAATATCTTCCTCTTTTAAGAAAGCTTCATTTTCCTGTTGGGGGTTATTGGCTTTGCTGCTGTTAAATTTAGTCGCAGGACGACCATCTGGTGTAGTGACACCTTTAAGTGCCATACTTCCCAAGGTAAAGCCCAAAAAACCACTTGCAGAACCAGCACCCAACATGAGGGTTAACAAAATTAAGGTTAGTAGTACAGTAGTATTTATTTTCATTGCAGTGTAGTTATCAGCGAATAGGAATTCAGATTTAGTTACTATATATGCTACTAAGGATTTTTGAGTTTGGCATTATTAATCTTAGAGGATGTTTGAAAAGTGGTATTCCGTAATTTTCATCACATTGCTACCCCCCTTTCCCCTTGTAAAGGGGGGAAACAATAAAAATC
>NZ_LJOQ01000029.1:0-27534 GCF_001672255.1 Anabaena sp. AL09 | reverse complement strand
AAATCCAGTTCCCTCCCCTTGACAAGGGGAGGGTTAGGGTGGGGTAAAAAATATTTGATACATCAACCATAACTTTTCAAACACCCTCTTAGCAAAATTTACAACTCTATGCCATTGATAGGAGTTGAGGGGTCTTAGATCTTTGCTTTCTTTCTGCCTGCGCTCAAATTATCACTTTTTTTCTGCCAATATTAAAGTAGAATCTGCACTTCGTCCAAATTCTTCTGGTGTATATTGAAGATGAACTTCCGCACCAGGCCAAATAAATGTTCCTGGAGTCACAGAACGAACTAAATAATGTAAACTATAAACTCCCGGTTCGAGATGATTTGCATAGGAAATAATTCGATCTTTATGGATTGTTTTATATCCTAATTGCCAATTATCGGCTTTTGCTTGTAATGCTGGTGTTGCTGTTTGAAAACTATCATCTACAGCTTCAAAACCTGCGGGTAAGGGGTCTTTTATGACTACATGATCTACAGGATGATCTGTAATTATTTCTAACCCAATATCAAAGATTTGTCCAGGTTGTAAAGTTAAAGGTTTATCAAAAGCATACATTCCAGTTTTTTGAATAACTTTCTCTTCATTGACTTTACTAATTTCTCGCGTTACTCGTAAACCGTTAAATCTTCCTGGTTGATTTCCTTGTAACCGATATTTGTAAGCAACTAAATAATGTAATCTGCCTCTTCCAGATTTTTGTAACCATAAATCACGATTACCTTGGGGTAATTTATTCATGGGAACATTTATTTGCAAGTTGGGATTTTGATAGCCATTAAAACGGGTTTCTCCTAATTTCTGATTTGCTAATTTTACCGTAGTCATAAAATTAGGTGGTGTGGGTTGAAGTTGACTATATGCAACTAAAGCTGTGAATGCCTGGGCGTTATTATAACTAGATTCCCATGTGCCATTTATGCGTAAACTAAGAAGACTTTGCAGTAATTTATCAATGATTTCTGGGTTGGTTTTTTGGTCAATAAATAACCGTAAAGCTTGGGCTTGGGTGACAGTATTTGAACTCATCCAACTCCAACTTTGAGGTAAGTTTACAACTGCGGTACGTCCAGTTTCATAAATATTCTTTTGGAATTGCACACGCATAATTTGCGCTTGATTTTGCCATTCAGGAAATTGATATAGATATCTGGCTAATTTGATTTGAGTAACTAGATCAAAATCATCACGTTGTTGATAAATATCTGACAGAAAACTATTGCGTTTATCTCCTAATTGTGCTAAGGCAATTAAAGAATTTAGTTGCAATTGAGATTTACAAAGTTTCTGTTTACAAAAGTCATATTGTCCAGGATTTGCGAGAACATTTTGCAGATAAGTTTTCAGAGTAGAGATGATTTTACTATCAACCAAATCAGGAAAAATTTGATTAGCTTTAACTAAAGATTCTGTTGCATAACTAGAAACCCAAGGATCTGATTTTTGTTGTCCTGGAAATGCTGCAAAACCACCATCTGCTATTTGCAATTTTTGTAATTGTGCAATTGCTAATTTTGCTTGTGCTTGAGGATTAAATTCTGCAAAGGTTTGATTATATTTTTGGGTGAGGGTTTGCAGATTTGCCGCAATTAATAATTGACTTACGGCTGGTTCTGCAAATGGTAAATTATTATTTTCTAAAACTTGTTTTGCAGGCGCTTTAATTTCCGGAATTAAGGTACTGGCTAATTGAATATCTAAACCTCCGGCTTCGCGGCAGGTATTTTTATTAATATTCAGGGGAATTTTTACCTGTTTTTCACTAACACCAGTTTCTACAACTTGTTCAGTAATTTCTAAAGGTTTAATTTCCAAAGGGACAGTAAAAGCATCAGCAATATTATTTAATTGGGTGGTAAATGTGAGTTTACCTTCTCCCACATTACCCGCTATCATGGGGAAGCGATAAGCTTGGGTTGCTGACTCGGCTTTTGGTTGTAATGTGGTGGTTTTGGGATTATTTTCGGCGAAATTGAGAGAACCGCTAAGTTCACCTTTAATAGTCAGATTTCCGGTGTTTGTGGTGGTATTGGTGACGGATAAACCTGCAAAAATGCGATCGCCTGTGCGGGCAAATTGTGGCAGAATAGCATTAGTTATTAATGGCTTTGTGGTGATAAATGTTGCGTCACCATTGCCAAACCGCAAATTTCCATCTGTAGCCACTACCATTATCCGCCAAGTTGTTAAATTATCGGGTAATTTAAAGGTGATTTTGGCTTTACCATTTTCATCACTAATTACCGAACCATTGTAATAAGCTAAAGCTTGAAAATCTTCACGAATCCGAGTATTTGCTAAAGCATTGGAGAAGCCACCACCATAACCCCAACCCTTGGGTAAACTTGCCGATAATGGGGCTAATTTAACATGACGACGATTATCACTAAATCGGGTAGAAATTGGTTGTTCTGCATAGACAGTATCTACCAAATTTGGCGGACGATAACCAGTTAATTGTAACACCGCTTCATTTACCACCATGACAGTAAATTGTCCTGTGGTGGGTTTTCCTTGATCATCTTTTAATTCCAGTTCTACATTTGCTTCTTTTCCCGGTTCTAAAGATTTTTCAACTGGGTTAATTTGTACCTTTAAATATTTATCTGCTAGGTTAACTTTAAAATCTGCAAAACCAATTCGGGCTAAATTTTCTAAATTTCCCAGTTCTATTTGATTAAGTGGTTTACCTTGTCTAACTAACACCACTTGTACTGCTGCATTAGGTAACATTTCTGGCGTAATTGTAAACTGAATTTGGGGCGCACCTCCTTTAATTTTGATAACTTGTTGATAGAGAGGTTTATCTTTAATGACTGCAAAATATAATTCTCCTTCTGGGTAGGGAGATTGAATTAAAGCTGTTGCTGTGTCTCCAGGTTTAAACTCTTTTTTATTTAATTTAACTGACAACTTATCTTTTTCTTCTCCACCCCAAAATACTTGATTTTCTCCTGTCACCCAAATTTGTAAATCTGTGGCTGTAATTTCATCTCTATTATCACTAAAATTAGCGCGAATCCGATATGAACCTGATATGGTAGGTTTCAAATTGACTGTTTGGGGAGTATTCCCAGATGTAATATCTGTTTTCCCAACTGTCTGATATTCAACTTGATTTTGTGGAGTTTTACTACCTTCAACAATTTTAGTAACGCTGCTATATTTCATCTGTTGTAATTCTAGATGTATCCTTTGATTTTCTAGAGGTTTTCCCGTTGGGTCAGTGACAATAAATTCTACAGGAAAATCTTTACCAGCGTCAGCGACAAAATTACTTTTTAAACCAATGATTCTGTCACTGGGTAAAGCAGTAAAAGTTTGGGAATTAGCAACCGATAAATTAGAAACATCACTAATTTGCACGTCTACCCGGTAAGTCATGGGGTAGGGTAAATCTTTAGCTACAGTTAAAGTTTGATTACTTTTCCCATTAGCATCTAATTTAGTGTTAGTTTGTAAGACATCATTAGGAACATTGGGACTTTCTTCCGGCCAAAACCATTGTCTCCCAAAACTAAATTCTTCCCAACCTTTAGGGATAAAATTAGCCTGTTGACGAGTGACAAAATATTTAGCTTCTCCTCCTTCCACTGGGGAACCAAATAAATAATTACCTCCTACTTGCACATCAATTTTGTCATCAATTACTGCATATTTCTTATTTAGCTGTAAATCAACTTTAAAATTTGGTGGTTTAAATTCTGCTACTCGAAACTCTCCAGAAATTTCTTGTCCCTTGTTACCTTTTGCTTTAATAGTATAAAATCCTAAAGGCTGATTTTTGGGAATCGGTAACTCTAAAGAAAATGTACTAAATTCATTAGTTGTTTTTGTGCCTAAATCTGTATTTTTCCCAGTAGTATTGACTAAAGTTAATTGATAAACTGCATTTTTATCTTCCTGAACTTTACCTTTTTCTAAATAATCTGCAAAAGCAGTAAAAGCCGCTTTTTCTCCGGGTTGATATAACTTTCTATCAGAAAAAATTATGCCTCGTGATTCTGGTTTATCAGCTTCCCAACCAGCATCAATTCCATAACCATAAGCACCACTATATTCTTCATTTCTAGTAAATGCCCAATCTTGATTTTCACTAGCAATTACTAATAATTGTGGTAAACTAGATTTTAATTTGGGATAACATTGGATTAATTGATTATTTTCAATAATCAAAATTCCCTTTTCATCAGTTTTTCCAGTTGCACATGGTACAGGTTGAGGACGAGATTTATCAGCTAATTTTGATTGATAAACTTCAATATTTGCCGCTTTAACTGGTGAACCATTACTAAGATAATGAACCCGAATTAAACCGGATTCTGGAAACCATTGAGAAAAGATACCTAAATTGGTTAATTGTACCATTCCATAAGTTGTTGGTTCTCTCCACAATTGTTTACCGTCTTCTTGATATTTATGAGTTCGTGCTTGCACTCCATAAGCTAACATTCCCTGAGTAGTCCCTAATTTTTCTTTGAGGGGAACATTGATAGTTAAGGATTGATTTTGCTTACCATTAATTCTGAAATCTTGCCATTTAGCAGGTTCGGGTAATAAATCATTAGCAGTATTTGTATAAACTAAATCTGTTGGCTTAACAATGCGATAAGCTGCTTGATATTTTGATTCTGGTAAATTAATAGTATCAATATTAATTTGTAGATCTTTATCTGTGGGGAAAATATTTAAATCTGAGGGTACAGAAATATTCCCAGCTATATCACCAGTATCATATTTAATTGTGAGTGGTTTACCTAAAGTTTGTCCAAATTTATCTTTAAGATTTCTCTTAATATTAATTGTATAAGTAGTAGCTGGTTCTAAAGCATAAGGATTAATGCTGACAATTCTATCTTCTCCAAAAATTTGCAGTACACCATCAATATTTTTTGGTGTTGGCTTAATTTTAATATTTTCCTTAACGGAATCTGCTAATAAAAGATTATTAAATTCTAACTGGGGACTACCTTTAATAAATCTGCCATAAGTTCCACCTGAATCTGGTTCTCCATAGGGTTTAATTCCCACAAATTCTAAAGGTGAATAAGTCGCTAATTTACTGACAAATTCTTTTTGACTTGGTAAATTACCATTAGCAGGAAGAATACCAGGAGAAAAAGTTAAACGGTAAGGTGTGGCTTTTTCCAGATTTTGCTGAGGAATCAGATTATAAATCCAATTTTTAGTTGTAGGATCAAATTTTTCTAAAGGATCTAAATTTTCTGGTGTTTCTTCCTTCGCTAATTCCACCTTAAAACCCACACCTTGAGTTTGACCTTCAGGAATTAACTGTAAATGCTTTTGGACAGAATCTAGATCCAATGCTAAATTAGAGGTAAATTGCAACTTTGGTTGTAAATCAATTGGTTCAACTTCCGCTTTTTCCATGGGGTTAACCCCTGGTAAATTAGTAATTTGAATAGATTCAGTATTAAAAGTCCAAGCCAAATCTTGATTTAAGCGATGATTTTTTAAATCAGCTAAACCAGCTTTGAGAGTAACCTTAACTCGCGTCGCTTTCGGTATAGCTTTATCAGCTTGAAAACCTACCATACGCGGAGTTAAAAAGCGAAACTGTCCCGGTAAAGGAGGCCAAATGGCAAATTTAGTTAATAAATTTTGTTGTTGGGGACTATCAAGACTTTCAATAGGAATTACAGCTTCTTTAAAACGGATACGAATTTGCCCCAGAGGTTTTGCATCTCCCACAGGACTGATTTGTTCTATCCAATCTGGTAACTTTGGCGTTATTAAAGACTCAACCATTGGTAATTGTTCATTACTTGATTTAATCCCAACAAAATTACAACCCGTCATTCCGCATACGAGAATAACAATAACCAGGAACTTAAATATTTTTATGATCTTCATATTAAATAAAATGTAAACATCGCATTCCTCTCTTCCTCTGTGTTCTCTGTGCCTCTGTGGTTAGATAAAAAATTCTGTACACAAATCAAATAGGATTGATATATAGATAACTAATCTAGTGTGACAATTCCCAATAAACCATACAATTCTTAACATTGTTATGAATTTACTAACTCATGTCCTCAAAACTCTTACTCTTCGCGCCTCTGCGACTCTGCGTGAAATAAAATCATATAAATTGAAACTAAATAAAATTATTTCCTCCTTCATATTGATATGTTTTTTAGTCCGATTATGCCCCTATGTTGCACCTATTCATAGTGTAGATATTGCCCAGCATCAATTAGCAATGGAGTTTACAGATCGGAATAATTTACCATTAGGAACTGTATTAACCAGTGATCAAGAAAATACATCAGTTGTGAAATTAAATCAAGTTTCACCTCAATTTATCAAAGCAATTTTGGCGGCTGAAGACGGTAGTTTTTATCAACATGGGGCGTTAGATTTAAAAGCGATTTTGCGGGCAATTAAAATAGGAGTAGAAAATAAAAAAATTGTTTCTGGTGCTTCCACAATTACCATGCAATTGGCGAGAATGTTGGATAATTCACCGCGAACAATGACTGCAAAATTAAAAGAGATTTGGTTATCATGGCGATTAGCTGCGGGAATGACAAAAGATGAAATTTTAGCTGCTTATATTAATCGTCTCCCCATGGGCGGAAATATTTATGGGGTGGAAGCTGCGGCGCGAATTTACTTTGCTATTCCTGCAAGTGATTTAAACTTAGCACAAGCTTCTATTTTAGCAGCAATTCCTAATAATCCCACTTATTTTAATCCTTATCAACATCAAAAAAGATTACAGCAACGACAGAAATATGTTTTAAGTAGAATGGTACAGGAAAAATATATTTCTGATGCAGAAGTAGAACTTATATATCAAGAGAAAATAATATTTAACCCTCAGCAACAGGGAATTATTGCTGCACCACATTTTTTATTTTGGTTAGCAACAAAAAACAATAGACATAATATAGAATCATCACCTATTCGCACGACAATAAATCGCCCTTTACAGCAATTTGTGGAAGCACAAGTACAACAAGTAATTTCTTCTTTAAAGGCGAATAATGTCCATGATGCAGCAGCTGTGATAATTGACAACTCCTCTGGGGAGATTTTAAGTTATGTCGGTTCGCCTGATTATTTTAATGATGTGAAATTAGGGCGAAATGATGGAGTCCAAGCTTTGCGTCAACCAGGTTCTACCTTGAAGCCATTTGTGTATGAATTAGCTTTAGAAAAAGGCGTAATTAGTCCTCATACTATTTTGCCAGATGTTCCTACTCATTATGCAATTCCGGGAGCAAAATTATATAGTCCGACAGATTATACTAACAGCTTTCTTGGTCCTGTCAGAGTCAGAGTTGCTTTGGCGAATTCTTTAAATGTACCTGCGGTAAAGGTATTAGAAAAGGTGGGTGTAGAAACTTTTTTAAATCGGCTGCATGAATTGGGTTTTGCACATCTAAATCAAGATGCTGAATATTATGGTTTAGGGTTGACTTTGGGCAGTGGTGAGGTGAATTTATGGGAACTGGCTAGGGCCTATTTAACTATGGCTAATATGGGGAAAATCATACCATTGGTAACTACATTAAATAGTTCTCCAATTGCCAATTCTCAATCTTTAGTTTCCCATAATTGGCAATTAATTATTGATATGTTAAGCGATCGCTATGCCAGATCCACAGCTTTTGGTGTAGACTCAGTGTTAAATTTGCCCTTTCCCGTCGCTGTCAAAACTGGTACATCTTCAAACTATCGTGATACCTGGACTGTAGGCTTTAGCAGTGATTATACTGTGGCTACGTGGGTAGGTAATTTCAACGGTGAACCCATGCGTCAAGTTTCCGGTGTCACAGGGGCTGCACCTTTGTGGAATAGAATCATGTTACATCTGCACGAACATCAAGCCCCCGCTGATTTTCCACCTCCAGCAGACATGATAAAATTGCCTATCTGCGCCACCACAGGGTTAAAACCTACACCTAGCTGTACTTCAGTAGTTCAGGAATATTTCTCTGTCAAAGATAAAATTGCCTATCAAAAATCTACGGATTTCCATTTATCACCTGTGTATGATCAATGGTTAGCAAAACAACCACAATTGAATTTTAATTCTGATAATTTCCGCATTATCTCTCCTCGTAATGGGGATTTATTTCTGCTGTATCCAGGTGGAGACGGACAGCAAAAATTAGAATTTAAAGCTAGTGGAACATTAAATCAGTCCATAGACTGGTGGCTAAATGATAAACATTTATCTACACAATCAAGTAATGGGATATTTTGGCATTTACGCCCTGGTAATTGGCAGTTAGAAGCTAGAACTGGCAACCTACACGACCAAATAAACTTTCAAGTAAAGTTAGGAAATATCCAACCTAAAAAACAAGGTTTTTCTGTAGCAAATCCCACTAAATAATAGAATATTAGAGATTGATGAATTTTGCATAATCACCTCAATCTTTTATCCGGGAGTTGATAAATCAAAGTTGATAATGTAAATGTGGTTAAAAATTTTCAGGAAGTGAAAATAGTCATGAAAAATACACAAGAACGCAAGTCTACTAAAAAGAAACAGTCTTTTTCTCCTGTTGATATTGGGACTCCTAAAGTACCAGTTCGGAAAACTAAAGCTAAAAATCAACAGTCTGAATCACTCAGCGACTGGGAACACGCGAGTTAATTTATGAACTGCTTTTCTTTCCCTGCATCTGTCTAAACTATGATTTGTAGTGATTTTGGTGATCATGATGATTTAATATGGTAATCATTGAATCAAAGTAATCAAAATAATCATAGTTTAGATAATAATCAAGTAAGGTAGGGTAAGTTAGGGTCAAAAAAAGATGATCAATGAAAAGTATAAATACTCGGAACTTACCTCTAAAATCATTGGATGTTCTATGACTGTACATAAAACATTGGGTAATGGTTTTCAAGAAGTTATTTATGAAAGGGCATTGGTAATTGAAATGCAATTAGCAGGTATTTCTTTTGCAAGAGAATTTGAAATGCCGATTTTTTATAAGAAACAACAAATAGGAACACGACGAGTAGATTTTTTGGTCGAAGGTGTTATTTCAGTTGAAATAAAAGCAGTAACTAAATTAGAAGACGTTCATTTTGCACAAGCAATTAACTACTTAGAAGCATATAACCTTGAGATTGGGTTACTAATCAATTTCGGTGAAACCAGTTTGAACTTTAAAAGACTTACTAATAAGAAATATAAAACGTCTGAACTATGATTCTTATGATTTGGATGATTCTTATGATTTGGATGATTTGGATGATTTAGAGTCACACCTGTAAAAATCACATTCAATTGCATCATACAACTTCATCACATAAATCACATAAATCAAAAAAATCATAGTTTAGACTATGTTACAATTTTGAAATTGGTAGAAAATCAGGGTTATAAAAATGCAGAGTGGCGACCAAAATCTGATTATTTTGATGATTTATATACTTGTTGTCTATTGGACAATCAATCGCATGATTGCATCTATAGACGATATAGTCAAAGTTGATTTCCAAAAAGGTGCTGTTGATAATCAATTAAAAGAACAAAACCTCCAAGATACAGTGGGTATTTCCTTTAAAACAGGTACTTATGGTTTAGATAAAGTACAAAATGATCTCAAAGAATTATCCATGAGTATTGAAAATAAATCAGACAGTATTGCTGTATATATTGACTGGGATAATAGTTCTTTTGTGGTTGAACATAGCAAGCAGTCGCGGCGGGTAATTCGCAAATCTCCTGATTTAACCCGCGATTTAGCTATATTCCAAGTTCCGACAATTATCGCTCCTAAAAAGACAATCTCTGAAAATGTCACCGCAGAAGATGTTTTTCAAAGAGATAAAGAATCAGGAGTCTATAAACCGGCCTCACCTTTAATTAATGTAGCGGGAGTTAAAGGGAATAAAAAGTTATATAAAGACTTTTTAGATGGCAAAAAGAATTTAGAATTTTCATTACAACTTGTATTGCGAATTTCGGAAATGAGGGTCGGTATTGCTCCAGGAATAAATGTTCCTCCTGTGTCAATTGTTAATTGTCCTTTTACTATTAAAAAGCTCCCTTGGACTTACGCGCTACCGTGGAACAAAAAATAGTAATCTATGAAGCTCCCCGACTTCTCTAAGAAGTCGGGGAGCTTAGGTTTAAGTTTTCCGATTTTTATGTAATTAAAGTTTAAACTAGAGAATAGGGAGAGAGTAGGCGTAGGCAGTTGCAGATTAGTCATGAAGACTGATTTGAGGAAAGTCCGGGCCCCCGAAAGACCAGACTTGCTGGATAACGTCCAGTGCGAGTGATCGTGAGGATAGTGCCACAGAAAGATACCGCCAGTCAATTTATTGGTTGGTAAGGGTGCAAAGGTGCGGTAAGAGCGCACCAGCAGCGTCGAGAGGCGCTGGCTCGGTAAACCCCGGTTGGGAGCAAGGCCGCAAGGAACTACGGTTGGTCTTTTACCGGTTCCGCTGAAAAAGAGCCGCTAGAGGTGTTTGGTAACAAGCATCCCAGATAGATAACTGCCCTCGGAAGAGAACAGAACCCGGCTTACTACCGACTCTCTCTTTTTAAGCGAATTATGGATTTTTTATTTTCCATAGTTCGTTTTTTCGCTTGAAGCGATCGCGCTATAGTAACTGAGTATAGGTATCAAATGTATATGTTCACGTAATTGACAAGGTTGAATTCTTAAAAAGCTTGAAAAAACTATAATAGTAAACAAGCAATAAAACGGATTTTCACGTTATGAATTTCAACATAGATTTAAAAGAGCTTGCCCGTAGAGAAAGTGAACAAGTAGAATGGAAAGAGAATGGAGATGATATTAAGATTGCTGAAGGAATAGTAAGAACTATTTCTGCATTTGCCAACGACATTGCTAATGTTGGTGGGGGATATTTTGATAAACGGACAAATACTCGTACTACAGAAGCAGAACGAGATTTGAATTTGGCATTAGAAAATGTAGAAAATCCCAACGAGAAATTTTTTATTGAAAAGGATATTAATTTCTTGAACGAATTGAAAGATACTTCCAAAAAACCATCAAAATAAATACTCTAACTTTTATTTATACTTTATAATTTAATGCTAAGTTAAGAGTTATTAGCCCTTTTTTCCACACTTACCTAATGTCCAGCGTTTATCCCCGTCGTCAACGGCAGCTTGAAAGTTTAGTCCAAAAGTTTGGTTTGTCACTAGATTCACCGATAAAGTGGCAATTATTGGACTTGGCTCTCACTCATCCTACCGTCTCTGATACCGCCAATTATGAACAACTAGAGTTTGTGGGCGATGCGGTGGTACGTCTCGTGGCGGCTGAGGTATTATGGGAACATTACGCTGATTGCTCAGTCGGTGATTTTGCGGCTATTCGTTCAGTCTTAGTGAGCGATCGCATTCTCGCCCAACTAGCAAGAGAATATGGTTTAGAATTATATTTATTAGTGGCTGGTAGTGCCACCGCTGATCATGTTGGCCAAGAATCCCGATTAGCAGATTCTTTTGAAGCCGTTCTAGGGGCGCTTTACCTTAGCACCAACAATCTCAATCTGATTCGTCCTTGGCTAGATTCCCATTTCCAACAGCTAACCACAGAAATCCGTCTTGACCCTGCTAGACTTAATTATAAAGCAGCTTTGCAAGAATGGACTCAAGCCCAATTCAAAGTTCTCCCAGAATATCGAGTTTTGGAAGTCAGTCAACCCCACCGCACTCATGAACGCTTCTTTGCTGAAGTTTGGCTACATGAAAAAATGTTAGGACAAGGCAAAGGACGCTCCATTAAAGCCGCTGAACAAGCCGCTGCCAAAGTTGCCTATTCAGCAATTAGCACACCTGTTACAGATCTCTTGTAGTGCGGGCATACTTCGACCCTTCGACAGGCTCAGGGCATCGCAAGCTCAGTACAAGTCTTGCCCGTTGGATATGTACCTCATAACACCGGAAAGTGCTGTATAGATTAAAAAAAGACAGAGATTTCCTCTGTCCTAAAAATATGATAATTAGAGTCTTAATGGCAAAACTTAGTAACGGTCGCGTCCACCACCACCATATCCACCACGTCCACCACCACCACCACGATCTTCTTTGGGTTTAGCTTTGTTAACTTTTAAGCTGCGTCCCATCCATTCAGCACCGTCAAGCGCAGTAATTGCGGCTGCTTCTTCTGCCTCTGCTCCCATTTCTACAAAGGCAAAACCTCTTTTCCGACCAGTTTCCCGGTCAGTGGGTAGTTGGACTCTCTTCACGTTTCCATATTCTGCGAAAACCCCAGTTAGGTCATTTTCTGTAACATCATAGGATAAATTGCCGACGTAAATTGACATTGAATAGCTCCGAACACTAAAAATTTGACTTTTTCTTTAACTATAATATCAGCACTGAGATAAAATCCGCCATAGGACTTAAAAAAGACACATATTTTGTGTGTCTTGATAAAATTATGATTTATTGTGGATGTTCAAACTTAGTAACGGCGAGAATAGCCGCCACCGTCGCCACCCCGTCCACCACCACCACGATCTTCTCTGGGTTTAGCTTTATTAACTTTCAAGCTGCGTCCCATCCATTCAGAACCATCAAGTGCAGCAATTGCTGCTTCTTATTCTGCATCTGAACTCATTTCTATAAAGCCAAAACCCCGGACACGTCCGGTTTCTCGGTCAATAGGTAGTTGAGCTTTTTTTACAGTTCCATATTCTGCAAAAACCTCCTTGAGGTCTTCTTCTGCGACTTGATAGGACAAATTGCCGACGTAAATTGACATTGAATAGCTCCAGAAATTAAAAAATGGGCATTTACAGTATGAATAAGCGAAATGCCTCAACCATATAATACCAGTAATTAAGGTTTATTTTCTAATAGATAAATTCTCTGATCTTTTTAACTCGCTTATATCTCAGGGCTAAAGCCACTGAGCTTTACGATTACCGCGAACTTTTGTAATTGGCATGGAATAGGATTTTGGTAGTTTTAAATCAGCAAATTCACAGATAGAACTAAAGGCACAAAAACGGCAATGGTTTCCGGGGTTTGGGGGAAATATTTGACTGAAGTTGCTATTTTTAGCTTCATATTGTTGCAAATCTTCTTGATGTTGATGGGCAATATTTGCTAACTCAGATTCTAAAGCTTTAAACTCGCTATTACTAATAGTAATTAATTCCGATTTTTTACAAACTTCCAAATTATAAAAAGATGCAACTGCGGGTTTACCAGGATAAAGATAACGGGCTGCAAGTAAATAAACTAATGCTTGTCTGTGGTCAAAAGCCGATCTACCTGTTTTAAAATCTAAAATATGTAAGGTGCTATCAGACTCAATAAATATACAATCCATAGCGGCATATAACCGAAAGCAATAATCTTGTTTTTCAATCACAATCGGTTTAGGAAAACCTTCATCACCGGAAGTTAATTCCAGAATTCGTTTACCTAATAATAAAGGGGCATTTTGATATTTTCTTAAAATTTGCAATACCCGATATTTAACAGTTTCATGAGTCTGACTCAATCCCAATAACCGGGCAACTTTTTCCACACCATCAACCTGAGTTAACCAATGCAGGTGATGATGAAATTCATATACACCTTTTTGGGCAAGAATGCCAATGCGCTGGGGTGGGGTAGCTGTTGCCAACAAAGCCTTAACTTGGGGTTCATGCTGTCGCGCTTTGATAAATCCTCTTCTCATTTGGCAATGCCAATGTTCCTGTCCCCGGCTGGGGGCAAATAAAGACCAAAGGTGGTAACTAACAAAGGGTCTATCGGGGGTTGACATTGCTCATGTAGAGTGAGAGAAATTACTTTGGGGATACTTGCGGCTTAGTGGCTGTTCCACAGCTTTGCGGGATGCTTCCTAATAGTAAATAGCAATAATAATGCACGGGAGAGAGTGGCAATATGAGTAACCCTAGCAATTCCGGTAAAATCAAGTTTGGGACTGACGGCTGGCGCGGAATTATTGCCGATGATTTTACTTTTCCTAATGTACGGAAAGTAACGAGAGCGATCGCTAGTTATCTGGAAACTGCCTATAGTAAAGACAAACCTGTTTTAATTGCCTACGATACGCGGTTTTTAGCTGACGAGTTTGCCCGGACATCTGCCGCTGTTTTGGCGGATTTGGGCTGGAATGTGAAAATTACTGATCGGGATTGTCCCACGCCAGTAATTGCCTACAATGCCCGTCTGCTCAATTCCGCAGGGGCTTTGATGTTTACTGCTAGTCATAATCCTGCACCCTATTGTGGAATTAAATATATTCCCGATTATGCAGGTCCTGCGACTCCAGAAATTACTGATACTATTGTCGCCAATATAGAAACGGCATCGGACGAGTTACCTGGCAGTAACCCATCTGGGACAATTTCTACTTTTGATCCAAAGCCCGATTATCTAAATTTTATCTACACCTTGTTGGATGTGGAAAAAATTAAAAGTGCAAATTTAAAGGTCAAGTATGATGCCCTTTATTCTACCTCACGGGGATACTTAGATGAAGTCTTGCAACACTGTGGTTGTCAATTAGAAAGTTTCCACGATTGGCGAGATGTGCTTTTTGGTGGTGGTATGCCTGAACCCAAAGGGGAACAGTTGGTTGAGTTGGTGGCAGCCGTGAAGGCTGATCATGCGGATTTGGGTTTGGCTACCGATGGTGATAGCGATCGCTTTGGTATTGTTGATGAACAAGGTAACGTTCTCACTCCCAATACAGTGCTGTTAGTTTTAGCACGACATTTGATTAAAAACAAGGGTAAGAGCGGGGCAATTGTTAGGACTGTGGCAACCACGCATTTATTAGATAATTTTGCTGCTAAGTATGGCTTGCAAATTTATGAAACTGCGGTAGGTTTTAAATACATTGGTGAGAAAATGCGGGAAACCGCTGTTTTGATTGGTGGGGAAGAATCCGGTGGTTTAAGTATCATTGGCCATATTCCTGAAAAAGACGGGGTTTTAGCAGATATGCTAGTGGCTGAGGCGATCGCTTATGAAGGTAAGCCTTTAAGTCAGTTGGTACAGGAAGCGATCGCTGAAGCTGATGGTCCTTTGTATAACAATCGCTTGGATTTACACCTGACGGAAGATCACAAAGTTGCCGTGATTGATTCCTATACCCAAAATCCGCCTTCAGAAGTGGCAGGAATTGCGGTGAAAGAGGTGGGAAGGAAAGATGGTATTAAACTGTATTTAGAAGAGGGTAGCTGGGTGTTGCTGCGTCCTTCTGGAACAGAACCTTTGGTGAGAGTGTATATGGAAACTAACTCACCAGAAAAACTGAGTCAGATTGCTAAATTCATGGAAGCTGAAATTGCTAAGTTAGGATAGACAATGTAAGTAGTAGAGACGTTCCATGGAACGTCTCTACATTTGTAAGAAATTTATATTTTTAAGTTATGATTTTCAAAATCTTGGCAAATATTTTAATATTAGTAATTATATCTGTTTGGGTAGTAGCGATCGCTCTCATTTCTGTCCAAAATGCTACTCCTGTATCTTTACAGTTTTTGGTCTTTCAATCCATACAAATTCCCTTTGGTTTGATGTTAGCTTTTAGTGTGGCTGTCGGTTTGTTAGGTACAGCCGTTTTGCAGCCTCTCTGGGGGTTGGGGGAGTCTCAATCTAGAATAGATGAAGATGCAGAGTTTTTTGTTGATGATGAAGATTTTTAGCAACATTGTTGAAGATTTTGTTTCGCGCAAAGATGCAAAGAAGCAAAGGCGCAAAGAGGAAGAGAGTTTTTATTAGTCGGTTTTAACCGACTTTTGCTTTTAGACAGGGAATTAATTCCCTGGCATTTGCTTTATGATGGTTTCTCTTAATTTAATTTTGGTGTTTATTTATGAATAATTCAGAGTCGTATCAGTTGTATCCACAAATTATTACGGGTTGTTTTACAATTATAGGAGCTATTACAATAGGTATTCTAAATTATTTTACAAATAAAAGTGTAAAAAGTAAAGAATGGGAGTTTTCTTGCAGAAAAGAAGAAATTAGTAGTCGTACCAAGATTTACTCTGATTTTTTATGTGAAATCAATACATTCATACTTGTTTCAATGAAAGAAAAAACTGGTGATACTCAAAAATTGTCCTCAATGTTTAATTACTATAGTCAAATTGAACTGAACGGCTTGAATAATTCAAAGTTTGTAGTGAGGAATTTATTCCTCATTTGAGGGCTGAAGCCCTTACTACGAAATCATCTCCAGATTTTTCACATTACTTAATATACTTTGATTTATTTTCGGCTACTTACTTATCTGAAACAAAAGTAATTGAAAAAGCTAAAATATTGTGTGGTTATGTATTAGACTGTAATACTAATTCTACAAACCAGCAAAAACATGATAAAAAAGAAAAGGGTTTTTATAAATTGAAACAAGAGTTTATTGAGGCAGCAAAAGATGAATTATCTGAATTAAAAAAACTTAGTAATTGATTAGACTTATTCTCTTTATGTAAATGAAATAAGTAGATTATAACCAATTACCTACATTTTACACAAAGACCAGATTCAACAGATTTTAAAATAGTCTGTGTGTCCTTCTAAAATTTCCCCCGGATTACAATCATCTTCATAACGAGCTAGTTTGACAATTTCTTCAATCAAATTTTGCTTCTTTTCCTTATCCAAATGATCAAAACAATGCTCACGTATCAAGATTGTAATCACTTCGTTTAACATATAACTTCCACTATGATTTGACATACAATTTACTTCTATTAAAAGATTGAGAATATTATATTATTCTAATATAGAACAAATGTACTTGTAAATAGCGTAAACAATTTTTATGAATGTAAGTTTAGATACAAAATATACGGTTAGCCTAGCGATGTCTATGGGTAAACGCTAAAATAGAAAATAAACCCTACCTTTAAACACTATGCAGTATCAAAATATAATTACCATTGAACCAGGAAAACGGGGAGGTAAACCTTGTATTCGGGGGATGAGAATTACAGTATATGATGTATTATCATACCTTGCATCTAGCATGACTTATGAAGAAATACTGAATGATTTTCCTTATTTAACACAAGAAGATATTTTAGCTTGTCTTAGCTATGCAATGAGGTAAAACAAAAATGACCACAACCTATCAAACAGACTTCAATATGTGGCTTGAAGAAACAGCCAAATTATTACTAGAAAATCGCTGGCAAGAAATAGATAAAGAACATTTAATTGAGGAGATTTCTGAATTGGGTAAAAGTGAACGACGGGCAATTTATAGTCAATTAATCCGTTTACTTTTACATCTACTCAAATGGCAATATCAACCTCAACGACGCTCAGATAGTTGGCTAGATTCTATCACAGATGCACGGACTCAAATTGAATTAACTATTAAAGATAGTCCCAGTCTGAAAAATTATCCTCAAGAACAATTACAAGACAGCTATGAAAAAGCCCGTCGTCAAGCAGCTAAACAAACAGGATTGATAATTTCTATATTTCCCGAAAAATGCCTTTATGCTTTGGAATTAATTTTAGATGAAAATTGGTTACCACAATAACAAATTCACATTCCGTGAATATCATAAAGCCCACCTGAGTGGGCTAGTGAGGCTAATTTGTGTAGACAAATGCTATTAATAAGGATCTGAATCAAATTTCCCGCGCTTCACACTCCTAAGATAATAACCTCGTGACGGTAATTTATTTAAGTCGAATGTGTCACCTCTAGGAACTCGCCAAATTTTATAGTCGTAATATGTCAGAGGAGTTCCCTTTTCACAAATTTCTGGGGGATGATCTCCTAATACAAAATACGCTGAACCTTTACCCGTAACTTTAGCAATACCATATTTATCAACTAGTAAAGATGTTTGTTCACTAATTGCTATCCCTAACGCTTTTGCAGATACACCATCTTGAATTTGCCTAGCAATAAAAACCATAATTCTTCCCATTCTTTTGCGTTCATCGAAATGGGTATCAATGATAGTTCCTCGCAGATATTTCCACTGGAAAAAGTTATAGGTAAAGGTAATATTCCCGTAGGGATCATCAAGGGCTTCGTGAGTTTCAATACTATCTTCACAAGCACAAGAATCATAAACATATTCACTTTGAATCATCGCTCCGGCACTTGTACCACCAATAGCACCACCTTGATCATAAACCGACTTAATAGCAACTTCCAGCTTAGTGTTTTTCCAGTGGCGAATATATTCACATTGATCACCACCAGCAAAGAAAATTACGCCAGCATTTCTGACTTTATCAAAAATATCAGTTCGGTTCGCTTCTTGACGATTACGAATGATGAGAGTTTCTACATATTTGACACCTCTCATACTATAAATTAGCTGATTATAATCATCATTACCAGCAGCACGAATTACTAAAACATTAACTTTAGTATTGCTGTTACTACCACCCCTGACTTGATTAATCATCCACTGAATAGCGTCATCAACATCAGGACCGCCACCACCTAAATTATGAACAGGTCCAGCTAATTTAGGGAGTTTATAAGCTGGTTCAGAGGTGGGAATCTGGCTATCGGCAATGATATCCTCAAAGAACCGTTTTAACTTGGCTGTTAAACGATCTAGAATGCGGTTTACCATCTTCAACAAGCTGTTTTTTGCATTCTGCAAACGCCTGGATGTACTTAGGAATGCCTTTGTCATATTATAATCTTGTCAAGCAAACAGCAATCATTTCTAACTTTCGCATTTCTCAAGGCTAAATTCCTAGCGTACAGGGTTTGTACTGTTTTTTTACGGACAATAATCAGAGTAATTTTTAATTCTCATTACCAGACAATTTCCGCTCGTTCCTCTACTACTCTTTCATAAACCATTTCTGTTTGTTTACCTAATTTTGGCCAGCTAAATCTTTTCTCTAAATCTGCATAAGCATTATTTACCAACCATTGACAATAATCTGGGTTTTTCAGCACTTCTAATATTCCCCAAGCTACAGAGTCCGAGTTATTTACCCAGGTGGTAATTCCCGTTTTTGTATGTTGAACTACTTCAGGAAAACCACCAGTATCGGAAACTATGACTGGTACGCGGGAGGCAAAACTTTCTAAAGCCACTATCCCAAAGGGTTCATAAAGACTGGGGAAAACTGCACAGTCAGCGATAGTTTGAAATTTATCTAAGTATTCATCAGCCAGGAATCCAGTAAAGTAACACTTGTGCCAAATTCCCAAATCCCAAGCTTGACGTTTAAGATGGTCAGTATTACCACCACCAACTATGACAAATTTAACATTATTTCCCATTTCCCACAGCACCTTGGGAGCGGCATTAAGTAATACAGGTACGCCTTTTTCATAGGTCATGCGACCAAGATAATACACAATTTTTTCATCATCTGCGGCAAATCGTCGCCGAAAATCTTGAGCATGAAAATCTTTGTGATGTATTTTCTTTTCTGCGCGAATACCGTTATAAATTACGTCAATTTTATCAGCAGGAATATATAGTGTTCCGATCATTTCCCGACGCATATATTCACTACAAACGATGACCCGCCAAGCATTATCAGCTAGTGTATATTCTTGATCATGAATATAGTTTTGGGTATCATTGTGAATACCGTTATAGCGTCCATGTTCTGTGGCGTGAATTGTGGCAATCAGGGGAATTTTAAAGGTATGCTTGAGAGCGATCGCTGCATCCCCAACTAACCAATCATGGGCATGAATCAGATCAAATGGACCTTTTTCTATTAATAACCTGCCGCCATGTTCTCCCATACTCTCATTTAAGTTCACCACCCAGTGGAAAAAATCGTTACTAGGAGCTACTGGGACACGGTGGATATGAATGCCTTCCACGACTTCATACAAGGATGCTGGACCAAATTCTGGCGTAATTAGGTGGATGTCATGGCCTAACTTTATTAGTTCCGGGTACAACTCAGCAACGTGACGAGCAATTCCCCCAACTATCCTCGGTGGAAATTCCCAACTCAGCACTAATATCTTCATTGACTTGACTCCCCGATGATTGACAAAAAATTAAAATATATAAAAACTATATTTATAGCAGGGAAAAGGGCATTAAAAATTAAAAATTAAAAAATCAAAAAGCCACCATCATAGTATATGAGTATCAATTAGGTAGCTTATTCCCATTGCTGGAGTTCCTCTGTCGGTAGTGGTTCAAAAAAAGCTTCGCTGAGTTTTCCTTTTAATAACCCAGGGCTTCGGGGTTGTCTACGTTCTTGATTTAAACCTAATGATATTGTATAGTTGGGCTAATTTCTCTTGGGGTATATTTTGCAGTTCTTCAACTATCTTCTGGATCAGTATAAGTCAAACTTTTTGGTAGTTGGTAGTTCAGAGAGTTTTGGCTTCATTTATTATGTCGTTAGGGACGGACTGTAGCGAATCTGGCAGAATATATCTTGCTCAAGTGCCTGGTAGATTACGGATATGGCTGTGCTAGAGCAAAACGTAACGCACCATTCCAGGTTATTAAATGTTTAATGATCCAAACTTTGAGAAAATCTAGCAATACATCTGATAACCTAAAAGGTAATATTCCAGCTAAAAGCTCTACAGGTTTAACACATCTACACCAGATACCTAACAAGGGTATCAATTATGAGTACCATGTCCAGAAGGGGAAAAACTGCGGGTTAGTCACAATGCAGATTTGAAAGACTTTAATTTATCAATTCAACGTCAACAAGACTGGTTTGCAGCTACTGGTGAATTAAAATTAATTTATCAAGGTTTGGGTGTACCGGAAGTTTGGTTTTGGCAGAATCATCAATTTTCGTTATATTTTCTGCGGGGTGATAAGTATGAGAAAATATTTAAAAGTGAATTTTTACCGGATTTAGATTTAACTCTGTTAGCAAGTTTACTTTTGTCTGGTGAAAAACCAAAAGATTTAATCTCAAAATTCCGTGAAAATATCCGTCGGGGTAATTAATGAATTGCCCCTACAAATATACAAATAATATAATTCATGTGCTTTTGAGTCTAAATTCCAGTAAAATGATTTACCGAATTTCAAGTAATACTAATCGCAATAAATAAGAGGTTTAGAGATTTATTACCTAATCACTATATTTCCAACTCCCTGAGATATCAAATTATTATCTACAATTAATCGGTTTGCTATATCTGGAAATTGTTGCTGAAGATAGTTTTTTAATAAATGACTATCACCACCAGTTATCACAATCTGACTATCAGGAAATAACCGCCACCAAGCCTCAATAAAATCCTTTATCCCACTTAATAAAATGTAAATTACTCCACTTTGAATTGCATCTGATGTATTCATGGCAAAACGTGGTGGTAAAGATGTCATTATCCTAGTTTCTAATAATGGTAATTGTCCGGTTTTTTGTCCTAAACTGGCAAATTGTAACCCTAAACCCGGCAAAATTGCCCCACCAACCAAGCATTGATGATTGTCTATACCTGTAAAAGTCAATGCTGTACCCGCATCAATTACTAATGCGGGAAATCCCCAAGTTATTCCCGCACCCCATACAGCTAAAGCCCGATCAATTCCTAGCGTGGGATACATTCCCCCTAATGGTACATCTTCCAAGGTAATCAGACGCAAATGAGGGTAAATTTGCCAAAGTGCGGTTTGACTGGGAACGACAGAAGCGAGAATCAGAGGGATAGGATCATCTGGGATAATGGGAAGATTGGTAGGTAGAGAAATCGCTGTCAACCAATTATCTAAGGTTGGAGATTCAGCTAATTTTTGAATAACAGATGCAGATAGATGAAATGTGTCCCCAGTTGAGTATAATATTTTATCTCTGAACAATGCCCAATGGAGGCGGGAATTACCGACCATTAATACTAAAGAAAGATGCTGTTCCTGTTTTAAGGGCAGATGATTTCTCACACTTTTAATTTTCTCAACTTAGTTATAGGTTTTTTCCTGAAAATATGGCCGGGAAATTTGCGGTAATGTATAGTGTAACTGCTGTACAGGAGTCAGGAGCAGAAATCAAAAAATTCTTTCCCTCGCGTTGCTCCCTACCTCTTCCCTTATTCTCTCAGAAAGCATTAAAATACATGAAGTAAATAGCTTTCACTTTGGTTTGCTTTAAGCAAAAATGGTATATGACTGACGTTCCCGCTGCTCGCATTCGTAATTTCTGTATTATTGCTCACATTGATCACGGGAAATCTACTCTCGCGGATCGTTTACTACAGGCGACTGGGACTGTAGAAGATCGACAGATGAAAGAGCAGTTTCTTGATAACATGGATTTGGAACGGGAGCGCGGCATTACAATTAAGCTGCAAGCTGCCCGGATGAATTATACTGCCAAGGATGGTCAGCAGTATGTTCTGAATTTAATTGATACTCCTGGACACGTAGACTTTTCCTATGAAGTGTCGCGCTCTCTAGTGGCTTGTGAAGGGGCATTATTAGTTGTGGATGCGTCCCAAGGTGTAGAGGCGCAAACTCTCGCAAATGTCTATTTAGCCCTAGAGAATAATCTAGAAATTATCCCAGTTTTAAATAAAATTGATTTACCAGGGGCAGAACCAGAACGAGTAATTGGCGAAATTGAAGAAATTATTGGTTTAGATTGCAGTGGCGCAATTTTGGCTTCAGCGAAAGAAGGAATTGGGATTGCGGAGATTTTAGAAACAATTGTCGAACGAGTTCCCCCACCTGCTGACACTGTAAATGAGAAGCTGCGGGCGTTAATTTTTGATAGTTACTATGATAGTTACCGGGGTGTAATTGTTTACTTCCGGGTCATGGATGGAACTGTGAAAAGAGGCGATCGCATCTACTTAATGGCATCTGGTAAAGAATTTATCATTGATGAATTAGGCATTCTCGTGCCAACACAAAAGCAAGTGGAAGAACTTCATGCTGGGGAAGTAGGATATTTAGGAGCATCAATTAGAGCCGTAGCTGATGCCAGAGTAGGAGATACCATTACCCTAGGCAAAAACAAAGCCACTGAAGCCTTGCCTGGTTACGCAGAAGCAAATCCCATGGTATTTTGTGGGATGTTCCCCATAGACGCAGATCAGTTTGAAGACTTGCGAGAAGCTTTAGAAAAACTGGAACTCAATGATGCAGCATTAAAATATGAGCCAGAAACCTCTAGTGCTATGGGTTTTGGTTTCCGTTGCGGGTTTTTGGGATTACTGCACATGGAAATCGTCCAAGAACGCTTGGAGCGTGAGTATAACCTAGATTTAATCATTACCGCACCATCGGTAGTTTACAAAGTTGTCACTAACAAAGGTGAAGAACTGTACATTGATAATCCTAGTCGCTTACCTGAACCGAATGAACGGGACAGAATCGAAGAACCCTATGTCAAAGTCGAAATGATTACTCCAGAAACCTACGTTGGTTCTTTAATGGAGTTGTCGCAAAATCGTCGGGGAGTCTTCAAAGATATGAAATATCTCACCCAAGGACGGACTACACTAACGTATGAGTTACCTTTGGCTGAAGTTGTCACCGACTTTTTTGATCAAATGAAATCTCGTTCTCGCGGTTACGCCAGTATGGAATATCATCTGATTGGCTACCGAGAAAATCCCTTGGTGAAATTGGATATTCTGATTAATGGTGATCCAGTGGATTCCTTAGCGATGATTGTCCACAGAGATAAAGCCTACAATGTCGGTAGAGCCATGGCGGAAAAACTCAAAGAACTAATTCCCCGTCATCAATTTAAAGTCCCCATTCAAGCTTCCATTGGTTCAAAAGTTATTGCCAGTGAAAGTATATCGGCGATGCGGAAAGATGTCTTGGCTAAATGCTACGGGGGCGACATCAGCCGGAAGAAGAAACTGTTGAAAAAGCAAGCCAAAGGTAAAAAACGGATGAAGTCTATAGGTACGGTAGATGTACCCCAGGAGGCTTTTATGGCTGTGTTGCGGTTAGATAAGAGCTAATTCCCAGATTTTTGGTTTATTGCTAAAAACTCGCCTGTATGCAATCGTGAGGGAAATTACAGGCGAGTTTATTGTGAAAATCAGGCAAAAAACGGGTAATAGGTAAGGAGGGGATTTTCTTGCTCTAATTAACTAATGGCAAGATAGTTCTTCCTTATCAAATTCATGATAACATTTTTAAAATTGTTTGTCAATACAATAAAATCACTTTTTTCCCGTTGGCGTTTTTGCGTTTTTTAGCGAAACATTATGGGGTGATGATGTAAGGAAGGAGGAAGGAGGAAGCCAGGGAGAGAAGCCAGGGAATAAATTCCCTGTCTTATAGCTAAAGTCGGTTAAAACCGACTGGGGGGTTCAAAAATTATTGGAGATGTCTATTGAATTTACGTTTTGTCCAAACACCAATACCAAAAAGAACTGTACTACTTAATACTGGTAAAGCATCAGTTTCCCAAGGAACGGACTGAATTGTGGCATTACTTAGGGTGAGAGTTGATAGACCTGTTGAATCCCCAGTATCAACAACTCCAATACCGATGTTATAATTTCCCGCAGAAGTGAAGGTATAGCTATAAAGACTATTACCCGTTAAGGTTTGAACATTATTGTTAATCGTTACAAAAGCTTGATCTGCATCTGCACTTGTGAAATTCCAGTTGAAGCTAAACACATCTCCAGCATTGATATTATTAAAGGTACTTTTAATGGCTGAACCATATTGATTGTCTGGAATAGCAGTTGCAAAATTGGTCGCATTGATACCCAAAAATTGCTCTAAACTACCAGCACCACCACCAGTATCAACGGTATTTGTTGGACCTGATTGAATAACTGTGTTGTTACTACTAACATCTCCAATGGAGCTAAAGGTGTTTAAATTAACTAAGTTAATAGAGTAAGCAGGAGTAGAGATTGATATGGCACTGATACCAGAGGCTAGGGTGATACCGATGGTGATCAGAGGGTTTTTGAATTGAGTTAACATAGAGTTCCTGGTAAGTAAGTTGGTGTTGAAAATTGTCGTGATGAGAAAATATTAGAAAACAAAATTGTTGACGTTATTTAACTGGGTGGTAGTGATGTTATCAACCTGAAGGAAGTTCTTAAATGTGGCACTACCTGAAATCCCATCCCGATCAATTTGCAGAAAGGTACTACCAGTATTGCTACCTGTTCCGGCGACAAATCTCATGTATTGATCCGCAATAGGATCAATGCCAATGTAATTAATACTACCCATCAATTGAGTAAGGACAATTTTGTCTGTTCCTACAGTAAAATCCGTAATCCGTTGTCCCACATCTCGGAGATCAGTAAACACGAAGAAATCATTACCAGCACCTCCAGTAATGGTTTTTGCCCCTGGACCGCCTATAATATAGTCAGAACCAGCAGTTCCTACAATTGGGGTACGACCATTGTTAATTAAGGGATTACCAGTAATTTCATCGAGATCATTGACTCCAATAGTTAATTGTTTTTCATAACTTAACCCCCCTTGGTCTGTGGTTTTGACGCGAACGCTGTAACTGTTTTTGGTTTCGTAGTCAAAGACAGAGTTGGTTTTGAGTTGATTATTGGTAATGGCAAATAAACTATTATCAGTTGCACCTGTTCCTGTAACTAAGCTATAGGTAAAGGTGTTTCCTGTATCTGGGTCTGTCGTGGTAAAATTACCAATTACTGTACCCAGAATTTGATTTTCGGAAACTGTGCTATTGGAGAGAGTTAGGTTTGTGGGAGTTTCGTTAACGTTGCTGACTCCAATAGTTAATTGTTTTTCGTAAGATAACCCACCTTGATCGGTGGTACGAACTCGGATACTGTAACTATTTTTGGTTTCAAAGTCAAAGATTCCGTTACTTTGGAGTTGATTGCCTGTAATAGCAAACAGGGCGTTATCGGTTGAACCTGTTCCTGTGACTAGGCTATAGGTGAAGGTGTTACCTGTGTCGGGGTCGGTGCTGGTGAATGTGCCAATGCCAGTTCCTATGGCTTGATTTTCGGCAATGGTGTTGTTGGAGAGAGTTAAGTTAGTGGGTGTTGCATTAGAAAATCCAATCTGTATGCGACTAGCCGCCGACACAGCATAATAATCTTTAACCGTTACCGAGCGTCCCAAACCCAGTCCAAGCACTAGGTTATTACCGCTTTGGGTTTGAGTTACATTGGCAACGGTAAACGCCGATAAATCCAGAAAATCTAAATTATTTGCCCCTTCAATAATGTCAGCGCCCGTCGTATTGCTTAGACCGTAACCACTAAAAACATTGGCAGTAGAATTAGCAATAATGTAATCATTACTGGAAGAGTTAATTAGATTCTCAATGGTTACCCCGTAGGCCAGCCTTGTCCCACTGAAGTTTGCGTAATAGCTTGTCCCACTCGTGAAGCTAACTGGCGGACCAGCATTGACATTGTATCCTATAGCATTAAACTCTGTTAGCCTTGACAACCACCCACCAGCATTGAGATCAAACCGATAGCCATATGCGTTGGCTCCTAAACTAGAGAAGTTGAGGGTATCTATGCCACCGCTATCCCAAATAGTGATTTTATTATAATAAAGTGCACTACCAACTGTCAGCGAGCCATCAGAATATAAATCAGGACGGGTGAAATTATAGGTCGTGCTGCTAGAATTATAGGACTTCGCTCCATAAAGGTACTGTAAAGCCAACACATCATAGGGCATTGGCGTACTTGGTTCTGCACCCGAATTAAAATTGTAAGTCATTAGGGTGTTGTCCCAATTTTCTTCACCGTAGGGAAGGTAAGGCGGATTACCAACGTCACTGCCGTTATAGTTACCAGGATGCTTTAAACCTAGCGCGTGTAGGGTTTCATGAATGATAGTTTGGTAGCCATGAGTCCCTGGTCCCCCTTGAAATCCACCGAAACTAGAACTATTATCATTCGTAGGATTTAAGAACACGTCACCCGCGAGATCATTATCATTTCCCTGATTGGTATCTGTTGAAAAGGGAGAATAGGCGTAAGCATAGCCAGGACTCGTTGAAAGGAGATAACGAATCTGACCATAGCTAGAAGCCGAGTCAGCAACCTCGACAAAATTAACATTAATGAGGGGAGCGATAACGTTATTTAGAATATTACGAACATTAGCTTTGATTCCATCACTAACAATATCCAAATCTGTTTCACTACCATAGTAAGAGCCGCCAGAATAGAAACTGAAGTTAATGCTGGTCACTCCCCATTTGTAGCCAGTTAACAGAGAATTAATGCGGTAATCCGCAGATGCGACCGAGGTTGCTTCCTGGGGAATAGGGAATGACGAACCTTGATAGTTGTTGGATTGCGCTCCTTGCAGATCAGCAAAAGCTATACCATTACCTCTATCAAAGATACTTTCAAAGCCACCGTTGTTGTTATCAAGAAGAATCTGCTTAATTTTCTCAGTTGTGATTAGTGATTGATAATCTTGTAATTTATCTAAATTGTCTAAACTCAGGTGCGTATTACCTAAATACCAACTTCCCGGAGAACCCTGAGCAACTATATATACACTGTTAACTTGGGGATTTTGTTGTAAAACTTGGGTAATTTCTTCAATCCCGTCTCTGCATTTAATCTCATAAAATTGTAGTTTTCCGTAGTCAAACGTAGCTATATCCGTCACTACAATGAACCTTAGTAATATCTTTCA
>NZ_LJOQ01000028.1:0-5077 GCF_001672255.1 Anabaena sp. AL09 | reverse complement strand
TGTGACTTGAATCATAAAATAAGCTTTTAGCTCACTTTATGCTTCACAAAGCAGATGTCCATTTTATGCTTCAAAAAAATGTGAAAGTAGAAAATTCTTTTTTCCAAGTAATACGCGGTAAGAATTTGTTAACCTAACGGTGTATTACATGAGGAAAATTGATGCTGAATCGCAGGGAACGGGGAACAGAAAAATCAGTTGTGTAATTAATTCTGTCTCATTACTTACAAAACAACCCAAAAAGCTCTGAATCAATTCATTACTCTATTGAGCAAAAGATTGTAAATTTTGTAACTACTCCCCAACCTTATCTCGTTGTGGCTTGCGTTGCCCAACACTCCTACGAGCATTTTTCTTGGGAACTGCTTCAACGGTAGATGGCTCAGTTGTTAAAGACACCGCCACAGGCTCAGAACTTTGTGTATCTTGCGGCATTTCCTCTGAAACTACAGCAGTATCCTTCTTTTTGCGAGTTTGTCTCTTCTTGGGCGGGGTTTGTACGAATGCTGTCTCAACCAAAGAACTGGGTGTATCCTGCGTCATTTCTTGGGTGTTCTGTGTAGTTTCCGTTACTACCACAGGAGATTCCTTCTTTTTCCGAGATTGCCTCTTCTTAGGTTCTGGGCTACTAGTTATTGCTTCTGAAGTAGGAATAGGAGTATTAGCCTGTACCGTCTCCTTCTCAGAACGTTTTTTCCGAGTAGATTTAGCAGTAGCAGTAGAAACAGGTGCAACAGTAGACTTTACCCCCGGCGATAAATCCACAATCCCACCAGGAACCGAAGTCGAAGTCATCCCCATCTGTAGCAAATGCCACAAATGTTCGCGGCGACTTTCCATATAACAGAGTTTTTGTTCCCCCTCAGTCGCCTCTATCGCCATGCGTTCACACTGAGCAAGAGAAAGAGTATGTTCATGCAATCGCTCTAAAGTCAACGTATCAGAACCATCATGCAACGCCGCCGCCACAGCCCGAATTAACCAATCCTTCAACACACCCACACAACCAATAGAACGCTCATAAAAATCAAACCAATGCTGCATCAAAGCCGGAATATCAACCTGAAGGGGAACTTGCTTGAACAGCGCCAGTAAAACTCCCTGAAAATCCTGCCTATCTTGTTCATTTTGAAACAAATAACGGGGAAAATGAATATCCAACCCCCGTCGTGATGCCTGTCCACTTAAATTGCGAAAACTCAAAAGTTCATACGTGCCAATGAGAATATGCAACACACCAGTCACATTCGTCATCGACTTAATCCAATCCAACTGGTCTAAAAGCTTACCACCACTAGCCCCACTACCAATCTTCATTAGATGCTGTGCCTCATCCAAAATCACAGCCTTGACACCACGTTTGCTCATTGCCTCCTCTAAAGCCTGACGCAATTCAGGAGAATCATTGAACTGTGCCGTTTTACTGCGTCCACGCCCCTTTTTCTCCCAAGTCTGCTCGGCATCAATATCCACCATCATCCGCCGCTCGTAGTATGGTTCTCCCAACAACCTCAGTGCCGTGCGGTAATAATCAGCCCGATTAAACACCCCACCGTCAGGAGGTCGTGTTTCTACCAGTAACAGTGGTATTGGAGAACCATTGCCATTGCGATAGCCTCCTTCACGAAAACCATTCTGGTCAACAGTATTTAACCGTCTAGTAATTTGGCGAATCATCGTCGTCTTTCCCACCCCAGAAGGTCCATACACCAGGACGTGAGCAAATCCCGCAGGTTCACGAATCGCACCCATGAGCAACATATCTACTTGCGCCAATTGGGGATGAGATATCGCATATTCCTTGAATTGGTTGAGTTGGGACTGTGCTGATTCAGGAAAGTTCTCCATTATCTGTATTCCTCAAAGACAGGTAGTTTTGTGACATCCAACTGTTGGATATTTTCAGTTTTATGAACTGTGGGGACATCTTCACCGTTTGACTTGTTGATTGGGGACTGCGGTATAACTTGAACTTGGGTGAGTGACGATACCTCATCAAGATGGGACGTTAAATTTTCCAGTACACTTTTGGCTTCCAAATCCCGTAATCTTTGCAGTAACAACGTTTCATGTTCTTGCGCTGAGGCAATAAAATCTGCTAGGCGTTTAGCTGAGATATTCGTACTGACAGAATTACGCTTATCCTTTTGTCTGATTTCCTCTGCGGCTAACAGCACTTCTCTCTCTGTGCGTCCTACAAATGTGCTGTAATACTGGGAGATACATTTAACCCAGCGTCCCTCTAGGTAGGCATAAGCTACACCCATATCAAAGGGGTCATAACGCACGGGAACTTTGGTTTTTTCTACCCCCGGATTACGGAAAGCATCATTCCAGTAATAAAGATAATTGACTTTAATTCCCGCTCCGGGCTGGATTAAAGCCGTTCCTTTAGGTGTACTGGGACGTGTGGCCATGAGGAAGTCTTCGTTGTAGGCAATGTGTCGGTGTTCTCGTTCTCCTGTTCTTTCTAAAGTGTCTGTATAAACTTGTAATGGTGTTGTCCCCAAGGAATCATGCTCTAAGTTGTCGTACACAGAGTATGCCCACTCACTTAGATAGGTATATAAATCTGCCAATGTCCACACGGCAAGTTGTTTGGGGTCAACAGCTTTAGTAAGTTGCCGTGGCTGTTTACTGGCTTGGGTGTTGCCTAAAAGGTTGTACACAAACTCGGTATTTGTTGTGCCGAATAATCGCTCTATGACTGAACCAAAACGCGGTTTGCCACCAGGTCTGGTTTTCTTGATGCAGTGGTAGCGTGCTAGTAGGGTGTCAAAGTAGATACTATGAAATTCTTTACCTCCATCTACGACTACGGCTTGAGGAAAACGACCAAAACGCTGGACGCAAGACCGTAGTGCCATCATGCAAGACCTGTAACTGGGTGGGTCAAAGGTGAGATAAACGGACATTATCCGTCGGGAATAGGCATCAATTAGTAATGTCAGCCAAGGTCTTCCTAAGTTCCGTCCTGTGGCCACAGAGCGTAGTTCGATGTCGAGTTGGGTGTGGTCAATGTGGACGATGGCAAAGGGTCTGTCTCCATGTCGGGGTGTGGCTTTGGTTAGTTCTAAGATTGTTGGTTCTGTTGAATATGCGGCTTTTGCTCCCTGACGTTTTTTGGTTTGTTCGTAGATTGGTCGCTGTTTGAGGCGGTGATAAAAGGTACGAGAACTCAGGGGTTGTATATTTAATTCGTTGCAAGCTCTGACATATAATCTATAGACTGAAGCGGCGGGAGCTTGTCTTGGTGTCTCGAAGTGTTCGGTAATAAATTTATCTAGTAATTCGCTTGATTGGTTTGGTGCTTTGGGGTGACGATTTCCTCGATTTTTTGCCTGTGGTAGTAAACCAACATAACCGCAACCATACCGAGCTTCGGCTTCTCGAAACTGTTTTACCCACCGTTTCAGGGTGCTTGGAGCTATGTCTTTGTAGATATCTGTGTGGCGCTGAATATATGCTTGTACTAGATGAAATCGCTGATTGGCAAGACTCAGGTCGGTTGGGGAGGCGGCATCCATGAGTGCTTGGACTGCATCATTGATGGGCGCTTGTTTTTCTGAGTTCTGGATTTTGATGTTGCCGCTTTCCAATAGTTGCCGGAAATATGCTGCTGGTAGTTGGATGGGTTGTCCAATTTCGGGTAGGAGTGTGGTGCTGGTTTCACCAATATTTACTAATGTCCAGGGATTGGAGTCCCAGAGCAGGACTGTGTTTGGTAGGAGTGCTGTGGGTGGGGGTACTGGTTGATGATGCTGTGAAGTTATGGCTAGATGTGTGTAGGCTTGATGGGTTTGTTGGTCTAGATATAGCTGTACTCGCCAGTGTTCTACTAGGGGTACTGCATACAGGTCTACGTAGAGTTGCTCTGTGGCTATCATGGCGTAGATGTCGTTGGCTCTGACTCCGGGGATTGAGTCCAGTGTGGCGGTGATGGTGATTCCGGGTTGGGCTTGAACTGCGGTGAGTATTTGTTCTGTGATGGTGTGGGGGATGTTAGTGTTGAATCTCAGGTAGTCTTCTAGGAAGATGAGGTTTTGGGTGAAGATGGGATGCAGTTCGCTATCGGTGCGGATGTGGTATTTGAGTCCATAGGAAAAAGCATGGGCTGTTCCTGGTGGGCTGTGCCATTTACCATCGGCAGTTTTTTGGTAGCGTCCGGGGTATTTTTCGGCTAGTCGTTTGAGTTCGGTTTCGGTTTTCCATTCTTCCCAGGCTGCACCCGACGTTCTCAATACGAAGAAGTCTGGGGTATGGTAGTGACCTATTTTGCGTCCTGTTTTGTTGTGGTACTGGATTTTGAAGGGGGGTGGCTGGTCGTAAAATTCTAATACTTCCTCTTCGTGTTCCATTTGGTAGATTGCCCACAGTTCTACGGTGTGGCTTTCAAATTGGATGGTTTGACCCATTTTCCGGCTGGGGTAAACTCCACTGACGTTTTTGGCGCGTCCTTGTACACGGCGTGAGGGTGGGGCTGACCTGATTGTGGCAATTAGGTCTTTTGTCTGCGCCGTTAGTTGCTGTTGGGAACACCATTGGTCAAATTCAGAGGAGTTCATGGAACTAGAAGATGATAGGTAGGTGTGTGTTAGAGCTTTATTTTTTCTTGACTGTGCCAATTTTAGATTTTGGATTTTCAATTAGTTCGAGTCAAAGCCCTGCCCCTTGTGGCTTGTCTGCCGACAATAGTGCAGAACAAATCTAAAATCGTCAATCTAAAATCCAAAATTGGTTGACTCCCCCCTAAACCCTATGTCTAAAGGCAGTTTTGGAGTTTCACTACACAAGTCTATATTACTTATTGCGGGGGGAGTGAAGCATATCTTGGTTATTTTGAATCATATTTTGGGATGAAAGTTGATTTTTGTGCTGTTTAAAGCTGGTTGTTTGCTTGAGGTTTTGTCCTTAGCAGTTTTTTCAACTCATGTTCACATTATGGTGCAGAAAATCTACTTTGGCTCATTATTTGTTGCAAAGTTTTATTTCGCTTTTTTCCGTAAGGCTTATTTTGTCGTTACTTATGGCTCATTTTATGGTTCACAATTTAGCCCAAGTTATGGTTCAAGTCACA
>NZ_LJOQ01000027.1:0-51116 GCF_001672255.1 Anabaena sp. AL09 | reverse complement strand
ACCGTGATGAAGCAGGAAGTAAACACTAAGGTTATCGCTGTCCAGATGTGTCTAGACTTTGGTAATTTTGGGTAAGTTTTATAGAACGGAAGATAAACAATTCAAAATTGAGAATTAAAAATTAAAAATCAGAAAATTAATAACAACGAACAACTGACAACTGTACGGGCGAAGCATTTGGAGAACTATTTTTGGCAATGACCGATAATTTATCTTCCAAATGCTTCGCCTCTACTGACAACTAACAACTGACAAAGAACAAATGACTAAAACTGCATGGGTGTTTCCCGGACAAGGTTCTCAATCGCTGGGAATGGGAATAGACTTGTTAAATCTACCATCTGCCAAAGAAAAATTTATTCAAGCTGAGGAAATTTTGGGCTGGTCTGTCACAGATATCTGCCAAAGTGATATTGAAACCTTATCACGGACACTTTATACCCAACCTAGTTTATATGTAATCGAAAGTATTATTGCTGATATTTTGCGGGAAAAAGGACAGCAACCAGACTTAGTTGCAGGTCATAGTTTAGGTGAATATATCGCCCTTTATGTGGCTGGTGTCTTTGAATGGTCTGCTGGGTTACATTTGGTAAAACGACGGGCAGAATTAATGGATAGTGCTGTTGGGGGAATGATGGCCGCACTAATGAACTTTGACCGAGAAGAATTAGAAAAAGTTATTAGCGAAACACCTAATGTAGTTTTAGCAAATGATAACAGTCCAGCCCAAGTTGTTATTTCTGGAACTCCTGAAGCTGTACAGGCTGTCATGTCACAAGTCAAAGCTAAACGCGCTATTCCCTTAAAGGTTTCGGGCGCATTTCATTCCCATTTAATGAAAGCAGCAGCAACAGAATTTCAACAAGTTCTCGATTCAGTAATTTTTCAGTCAGCAACCGTCCCAGTTTTGTCTAATGTAGATCCAATTCCAGCGGTAGCAGCGGAAACTTTAAAACAGCGTCTTTCTCAACAAATGACAGGTCCTGTGCGTTGGCGAGAAATTTCTTTACAATTACCAGAAAATGGCATTGAGAAAGTTGTGGAAATTGGTCCTGGGAACGTCTTAACAGGTTTGATTAAACGGACTGCAACTGGCTTGATTTTAGAGAACATTCGTAATGCTGGGGAGTTACCTGAATAGGTAATTGCACAAATTAATTCACAATTAAATAAGTCATTATGTAGATGAAATTGGCAACATAACCTTTCTATGATGTCTATTTTTATTGTCTCAAAATTTATTTGATAAACTTCATTAATTTGTCAGGATTAAAGTAAGATAACGCCAAAAAGTCAACCTTGTACTTAGGGCTTGCTGAGTAAAGCTAGAACCGCTTCTCAATAAGGGTTTCGCGGATTTTGAGAACAAAAAAGTGCAAGGCTATGGCATTTAGAGCCTCAAAATCCTTGCATTTCTATGGAAAATCAGGGGGTGAATTTGGAAACCAATCTCCCAAACCACCATTTTTAGCACTGTGTGGCATCTAGGTTCGCTTTGGGTACTTATTCAGCAAACCCTACTTAAAATTGCTCAAAACTTGGACTAATAACCCTGTAAAGAAAACTACAAAGATTCATGAATACACTTGCACAAAAAACTTGGATGACCCAAGCAGAATATGCTAAAAAGCTGCGTCCTTTACTACCACCAGAGGCATTTCTTCCTGATACTAATAAACTCTGGATTCTTTTAATTAATCTAGCAATTATGATTCTGGGCTGGGGAATCGCCAATCATCTTGATGACTGGAATTGGTATTTTCTTTGGCTGTATTTGCCATTAGCATTAGTGATGGCTAATAGTGTGATTGTTCTCCTATTTAGCACCCACAATTTGCTGCACAGCCGCACGGTTAAAAATCCCTGGTTAAGACAAGTAATTAGTTTATTGGGATTGACAATGTTATGGATGCCACCAACTTTATGGAAGGCTATACACAATCGAGAACATCACAATAAAACAAATTCTTTACAAGATCCAGATCGCAATTATTTAGACAGTCAACCTAAAAATTGGGGTAAATGGATTCAGAATGCTTTTGTGCCTTCGGCTGAGGTAAATCCTATTTTATTATTTATAGGAATGGGTCATGCTTGGGGAGTTCACGCATTTCGTAATCTCACCTCAGTTTTATTATTCAATAATGGTAAAGCCGAATATCCTGTGGTGGCTTTTACAGTTAGTGGGAAAGAACGACGAGCAATAGCACTAGAATTATTAATGATTGTCGGCATTCATGCGAGTATCTTAACCTACCTGGAATTCCATCCCATCAAACTGCTTCTTAGCTACTTTTTACCCATTTGGATAGGCTATGCAGGGTTGATATTTTATATCTATACTAATCATATGTTATGTCCCATGACAAGTGTAAATGATGTGCTGATCAATAGTCTCTCTATTCGAGTTCCTAAACTATTTGATCTTTTACATTTAAACTTTTCTTACCATACAGAACATCACATTTTTCCCGGCATAAATTCAGATTATGCGCCAATGGTGCAAGCACTATTACAAACACATTATCCTGAGAAATTTAATTTGTTGAATGCTGGCAAAGTATGGGAATTGATGCTGCAAACACCCAGACATTACAAAGATGATAATATCTTCACAGATTGGTCGGGAAACAAATCTGTAGATTGTCCAATCTTATGCACAAATCATCTAAGTGATGATAGTAAGTAGGGATATCCGAAACGGCTGAGATTTGAACTTTATAACCAAAGTTTACTAAAGTAAACTCAACAATTTAAAAAATATTCTGCTTATTTAGTCATCAAAAGACAACTTTTGCTATCAGACTGGGAATATGGCTTACGCCACGCTGCGCTATCATTCCCAGGCAAGTTATGAGTACATTGAGGGTGGGGAATTACGCAAAACTGTTAAAGTAAATCAAAAATGATGAAAAAAGTTGACATACAACTGGGATATATGTCAAGTTTAAGGTAAAAATATTACCATAAGCATCCTTACTGAAATAACTTTCGGTTATGAAAAAAGCTGTCTACTGGATAATGGGTGAAAAAGCAGGACGAACCATAGTTGGGACTTGGAACTGGTTATGGGGAATGCCTGTAGAGTCTGGTGGTAAAGTGGCTGTAGCAGTTGCTGAAGAATCCCTTCAGTCAATGCAAGAAGCCGTTCAGAAACTAGCGGGAGCAGTTGCGGCTCAAGAGGGCGCATATAAGACTGCGAAAAATAAATATGAGGCCAAAATTAAAGAATTTAATACCTTAGAGCAGCAAGCTATGACTGCTCAAAAAGGTGGTAATGAAGAAGCTGCACGAATGGCCATGAGTAAGGCGATTCAAACGGAGCAAATCTTGCCTAAACTGGAGGAAATGGTTAAACAGGCAGAAACTGCGGTCAAAGCTTCTAAAGATAAACTTAACCGTGAGCGCATGAAGTTAGAAAGCTACAAAGCCGATATGCAGAATATGAAGGATATGTCAGAGGTAAATGAAGCTCTGGCTATGATTGCTAAAGTTAATAATGAATTTGATATTGGCTCGGCTAAAAGTGATTTTGAAAAGGCAAAAGGTGCAGTTGAACGTCGGAATCTGAAGACAGAAGCTTTAGCAGAATTGTCGGAAAATCCAGCGGAAAAACTACAGGCTGAAATCGAAAACATGACATTAGATGACGAAGTTGCTCGTCGTTTGCACAGATTACAAGATTCCCAATCTAAACAATTACCAGAATAATTAGGAATTTATGAGTCAGAGAAGCGGTCCACCTCCTATTGTGTTTATTTTGCTATTTTTAGGGTTTTTGGGTGGTGGTTACTGGTGGTTTTTTATGCGTAATCCTGCCCCAAATCCGACAGCTACGCAGCCAGAAAGTAATTCTCCTGCTGGTGCGACCTCTGGGGCTTTTCCGTTACCAAAGACAGTGGCTAGTGGTACGACTGTCAAAATAGACGGTTCTACGAGTATGGTGACAATTAACCAAAGTCTCAAAAATGGCTTTGAGAAAAAGTTTCCCGGTACAAAGGTGGAGGCTGTGGGGAATGGGACAGATAAGGGGATTCAGGATCTATTGGCTGGTAAAGTTGAGATTGCGGCGGCTTCTAGACCATTGACAGCACAGGAGCAAAGTCAGGGATTAAAGGCTATTACTGTAACACAAGATGCGATCGCTTTGATGGTCGGTACAGCAAATCCTTTTAAGCAAGGATTAACCAGTAGTCAAATTGCAGATATATTTCAGGGAAAAATTAATAATTGGTCAGCCGTGGGTGGTTCAGCCGCAACTATCCGCGTCATTAATCGTCCAGCAATTAGTGGTACACACCAAGGGTTTAAAGAATTGGTGCTAAAAGGAGCTAATTTTGGAACTACACCCAATATTAGGACATTACCGCGAGATGCCACAACTCCCCTAATTCAAGCCTTGGGAACTGATGGTATTGGTTATGCTACCTTTGCTCAAGTTGCTAATCAAACAAAGGCGCGAGTTCTATCCGTAGATGGTTTGACTCCAGATGCAGGTAGTTATCCTTATCAGCGATCGCTGTATTATATCTATAAAGACCCTGCTAGTGCTGGAGTACAAGCATTTCTAGGTTATGCTACTTCACCTCAAGGACAACAGGCTTTAACGGTAGGAAACTGATGTAGGCAAAATCAGCAGTTAGATTTGGGAGTTAGAGGTTAAAATAAGTTCTGACTCCTGAATTCTGACTTTTGGATTCTATTTTATTTATATTATCTTCTGTGACTAGAACTCGCGAACCCTTAATTAGTTTAGCACTGTATCACGCCTTTAAGTGGTCGGTAATTAGCCCTTTGCTGCACACATACTTTCGCGGCAAGATTTATGGTGCGGAAAATGTCCCCCAAACTGGACCTTTAATAGTAGTTAGTAATCATGCTAGTTACTTTGACCCCCCGATAGTTTCTACTTCTGTGCGTCGTCCAGTTGCTTATATGGCTAAAGAAGAATTATTTAAAGTTCCTGTTTTATCACAAGCAATTAAATTATACGGTGCGTATCCTGTAAGTCGCGGTAGTGCTGACCGCAATGCTATCCGTTCCGCTTTAGAATATTTAGATAATGGTTGGGCTGTGGGTGTGTTTTTAGAAGGTACACGCACCCCAGATGGTCGCATTCATGACCCTAAAAGAGGTGCAGCCCTCCTCGCAGCCAAGGCCAAAGCTCCTTTTTTACCAGTGTGTTTATGGGGAAGTGAGAAGATTTTACAACCCGGTTCTTCTGTACCTCGTTCAGTCCCTTTGACTCTGAGAATTGGGAAATTAATTGATGCTCCTATTTCTACTAAGAAGGAGGAATTGGAAAGAGTTACTCAAATGTGTGCGGACGCAATTAATGCAATGCACGATTTGGGTAGGTAAGAATTTATTATAGGGCAGGCAAGATGCTTACCCTACAAGAGTTTTCAGCATAAATAATAAATGCGTGCGTTTTTATGTAAGTTAATTATCAAATTCAGCCTAATGCAACCCGAAAATTTACAAGTAGGTTTATTTGGATTAAATCATTCTAATAGAGATTTTTCTCAAAGAGAAAGTTGGGGCAAGAATCAATTTAATAATTCTTTTCCTGCATCCTTAGCTTGTTATATGTATCAGAAAGGTTTAAAACTCAATTATTTAACCTTGGACAAGCAGTTAAAAATTCAGCATCAAGAAATAGATATTTCTCAAATATTTGGTATCACTCCTCTTTCTGATCATTTATTCTTCTCCTTTGAAAGTGACTATGTACCTTATAGAAAAATAGTTGTTGGTAAATTACCGCGAGTTGATTTAGTAACCCATGATCTTAGTAGAGATAATGCTTGTTTACGAAGTATAGAAATTAAATTAACTGCATTACCTGATAATTCCACTTATCGGTTACCAGATCATCAATACGGCTGTGAAATTGTTACCAGACCAGATACTATTGTCTATCTTGCTTTGAGTATTGCTCATGAATTTGAAAATTCAAGAGATAAATTACTCAATTATCTTCAACCGGTATGTAGTCAAATTGAAGATTGGTCAAGTATCCGTCAGGTATTGCCTTTTATTCCTCAAATTGTAGATAGTTTAGATACTTTAATAAGTGAAAATATAGCAATTCAATCTCCATTGGTCATGCAACCAATATGGAAAACGGTAGGTAAGACTTCCAAACTTTATCAAAACTGTTTAGATATTTTTGTCTGGAGTAACTTTGGTTTTACCCGGCTTTTCTTTGATATCACTAAAAGATTAGCTAAATCAGAAGAAACCATCCAAAGACCTATGCGTTCTGTTGTCTGGTTAGCAAAAATGTTATATGAATTTGCTCTGGTTGGTAAAATAAATCATAAATTAGTTATTGATACATTAACCTATAACACTAAGAATGATAAAGCCTTTGCTTTAAGTGGTTCTAATACTCGTCCTTATATGACTTGTGATAATTTGGTTCAACCCAGAATTACCAAAGAAGAAATTAAAAACATCATTTTAGGAGGAGGACAAAACTTTTTAAGTCCTGAAAGAAGATTTGATGCTATTATTTTCAGCAATCCAGAAATTTTTGATGATAGACTAAAGGAAATTTAATGAATACACGCATGAAATCCTCTCCTTTAAAAGTCATAGATGTATTTTCCGGTTGTGGTGGATTATCACTAGGATTTCAGAATAGTGGATTTGAAATTGTTGCTGCTTTTGAAAACTGGAAATCTGCCATAAACGTTTATAAGCAAAACTTTCATCATCCGATTTTTGAATATGATTTGAGTCAGGTAAATAATAATTATTCAATATTTAAACAATTTTTACCTGATGTAATTATTGGTGGTCCACCATGTCAAGATTTTTCGAGTGCTGGTAAGCGCAATGAAGATTTAGGGAGAGGTGATTTAAGTATTACATTTGCTGAAATAGTAGCTAGTGTTTCTAGTCAATGGTTTGTTTTAGAAAATGTAGAATTGTTTAGAAAATCTCACAAATATCAAGAGTTTAAGCAAATTCTTAAATCTGCTGGTTATTGTTTAACTGAAAAGGTATTAGATGCTAGTTTATGTGGTGTACCACAAAAGAGGAAGAGATTTTTCTGTATAGGAGAACTTGGTGGTCAAGATGATAATCTCAAGACTTATCTAGAAGCTAATTTATCTAAAAAACCGACAACTATTAGAGATTATTTAGGGAATAGTTTAGGGATTGAATATTATTATCGTCATCCTAGAAGTTATCAAAGAAGGGCTATTTTTAGTATTGATGAACCAAGTCCGACTATTAGAGGTGTAAATAGACCAATACCTAAAACTTATCAACAACACCCCGGAGATGTTGCACCATTAACACCAGATTTGCGTCCATTAACTACTCTTGAAAGAAGTTATCTTCAAACTTTCCCTGATAATTTTATTTTTGCAGGTTCAAAAACAGATTTAGAACAGATGATTGGTAATGCTGTACCCGTTAAATTAGCAGAATATGTTGCTAAATGTCTGCTAATGTATATTCAAGATAAAAATAAATATCACATATCTGATGTTTCGTTGTTAACTGTCTAAATTGTCATATTTCCTATGTCACAAACTCAACTCAACCCCGAACAACTAAAAATCATCAACCACGTCAACGGAGCATTATTAATATTAATTTAATTACCGCTTATAATTCGGGAACAATTGTAGTTTTTGATGTATAAACTACAGGACTTTTAGCTGGTAAAGATGAAGTAATTGAAATTGCAGCAATTAAATTAATCAATGGTGAGATAAAATCAAAATCTCATGCTTATATTCAAAATACTGTTTCTGTGGGAGATTCAGAACAAATACACGGTTATAGTGATGAATTTTTAGCAGCAAATGGCAAAAATGCAATTGATGTATTTACAGAGTTTCTAGAATTTATCCAAGATGCTTTTCTAGTTGGACATAATCTCGGCTTTGACATTAAAATGATTGTAATACTAAATAGAATAAGATTTGAACGCAGATAAACGCAAATAAACGCAGATGAAGACGGATGAAGTCATGGATTTTATGATTCTGTGTAGCCTCACATAAAATTGGTTTCTAATATTGTAAAATTAAAGTAATAATCAATAAAGTGGGGAATTATGTCGGATTTACGCGAAAAATTACAACAAAATCTCGATGAAGCAGAATGGGAGTGGTTAATTCCCCATGTCCAAAAAGATGCAGTAATTGTGATAGCAGATAATTTGGATTTACTGGATGTGGGAGAAGCGATCGCTAGTGATAATATTCTTTCAGTGCAACATTGGATAGATGAACAATTATTAGCCAAACCGACAATAGATCAAGTTGGAGAATGGAATCTCAACCGTGAGAAGCGATTTAATGCTCTGATTGTTGAACCTTATGTGATCATCAAAGAAATCATCACGGTCTAAAATACTGCAATTTTGAGATTTTATTAGGGGACTGCAAACAATAAATGATCTTATTTACCAATACAGAATCTACTAAAAATCCGATCTAAAACTGATTCTGTAACTTCTTCTCCGGTGATTTCTCCTAATGCTTGAATTGCTCCTCTTAAATCAATTGTCCAAAAATCTAAGGGTAATTTATCGGTGATTGTCATTTGCACTTGTGCTAAATCAATCTTGGCTTTTGTTAAAGCTGCTGCTTGTCTTTGATTAATTGCTAAATCCAGATCAGCGGCTTGAACTTTTCCCTGTTGAACTATTTCTAAAATCGCTGTTTCTAAATTATCAATTCCTTGATTTATGGCTGCGGCTGTGACAATTTTGGATTTTGGATTTTGGATTTTGGATTGAAGATTTTCTTGTTCTGCTGATGAAATCAGGTCAATTTTATTAATTACTAAAATTACCGGACGGTGTTTTACTTGTTCATAAATTTCTTGATCTGCGGGTGTCCAACCGGAGGACGCATCTATGGTAAATAATACCAAATCAGCATCATTAGCGGCACGATGCGATCGCTCTACACCGATTTTTTCTACCTGATCTACTGTTTCCCGAATCCCCGCTGTATCTAATACCTGGACGGGGATTCCTCCCACAACCAATTGAGATTCTACCACGTCGCGGGTTGTTCCTGGTAAGTCGGTGACAATGGCGCGATCGCTCTGACTCCAAGCATTTAATAAACTCGATTTTCCCACGTTTGGTCGCCCCACTATCGCCACTTTTAGACCAGTTCGCAGTAATTCACCCTTGTCTTTTGTGGCTAATAATTTACTAATTTCCGCCGTCACTTGCTCAATATCTGCAATAATTCTTTGCTGATCTAAAGGTGGTAAATCTTCCTCAAAATCAATTCTGGCTTCAATTTCTGCCAAAATATCTAAACAATTAGCCCGTAATTTGCGGATAGGTTGGGCTAATTTACCTTGTAATCCAGCCAAAGCCGTTTGAGCAGCTTGAGGTGATTTTGCTCCCACTAAATCTGCTATACTTTCCGCTTGGGTTAAGTCTAATCTGCCATTTAAAAATGCTCTTAATGTAAATTCTCCCGGTTGAGCTAATCTTGCGCCATTTTCCAAGCATAGTTGTAATACCTGTTGCACCGCCATAATTCCCCCGTGACAATGGAATTCTACCACATCTTCACGGGTAAAAGACCGAGGGGCTTTCATTATTAATAATAAAGCTTCATCAACAATTTGCTGAGTTTGGGGTTGACGAATATAACCATAAATGATGCGATGACTTGACCAAACTTGTCGCCCTGGGGCGTAAAATAGAGTGTGCGCGATCGCCATTGCCTGATCACCAGAAACCCGCACAATACCTACACTACCTTGCTGAGGGACAACAGCAGTAGCGATCGCCGCAATAGTTCCAGTATTAGCTAATAATTCCGACATGAGCCGTTTTTCTACAAATTTAGAAGTAGGAGGAAAGCGCAATCTTAAACCCCTACAGTACACTATTTTAACAGTTTTGTGTAATTCCCCACCCTCAATGTACTCATAGGGTGGGGATGTAAGCAAGTCAAAAACGAAACGTTCTTAAAATGTTTTTTACTGCAAGTAAAAGAATTTTGAGGACAGTTGAGTTTTTGACAAAATATTAGCATTGGTTCGCAAGTAAATTATCTATTATCTGACGCAACCATTCACCATAACTTTGACTTGGGTCTTTTATTGCCGATATCCTTTCAGCAACTTCTTTATCTATCGTTAGCCCAATCCGAATTTTACTCTTTCTATATCTAGCATTATACTTGTTAACTTTGTCTTTGTTTCTCTGTTGCCATTCAGTTTGTGTTCTTGGTTTTTTCATGAGTTGACATATCTATGTAAGTAGGTTAGCATTGAAAATCGTCGTTATGGCACTAGGCTTGAGGCAAGAGGCAAGAGTGAAGAGGGTTTGGGCGATTTTACTTTTCTTTACACAGATTGGTTTTATTGTGTTCACCTACTTAGATAGATATATAATAGTATTTAGAGTCAAAAAAAACAAGAGGCAAAAACATCAATGGCGTTACGTAGAGCAACTTTCCGACTATATCCAAATAAACAAGTCAGTGAAATGTTGCACTACCACCGCCAACTTCATAAAGATTTGTATAATGCTGCTGTATCTAACCGCATTACTTCATATAAAAAGTTTGGTAAAACTGTTTCTTACTTTGAACAACAGAACTGTTTACCGGATTTCAAAGAAGTCTGGATAGAATATAAAGAAATAAATTCCCAAGCATTACAAGCCACATTAAAACGGGTTGATTTTGCTTTTCAAAGGTTTTTCAAGGGACTAGGAAAGTATCCTAGATTCAAGCCAATCCGTCATTATTCTGGTTGGACTTACCCATCTTTTACAGGCTGGAAAGTACATAGCACAGGGGATAACGGCTATTTAGAATTATCAAAGATTGGTCAAATCCAAATGCGGGGTAAGGCTAGACTTTGGGGGCATCCTAAAGCTTTAGATATCGTTTACCGTAATGGTAAATGGTACGCTTCCCTCGTGCTAGAAATTGACGATATTTTATTAAAGAATAGCCGCAAAACTGATAATGGTGTTATTGCCATTGATTTAGGTTGTAATGATGCAATTGCTTGGACAAATGGTGAAGAAAATGGTTTAGTGGCTGCACCTCGGTTTTTCCGAAAGGCAGAACAAAGAAATAAACAATTAGGAAAAGCTAAACGCAGAAAACGCGCTCCTAACTTCAAAAAGAAAGTTAAGGCTTCTAGAAGGTGGAAGAAAACACAAAAGTTAGTTAGTAAGTTGAATAGAAAAGTTGCTAACCAACGTCAGAATTTTGTTCACCAAGAAACTACACGAATAATTAGCTGTAATAGCACGGTAGTTACTGAAAAACTAGAAGTCAAAAAAATGAGTGCCAAAGCTAAGAAAGGTAAACGTAAAAAGCAAAAGGCAGGACTAAATAAATCAATTCTTGATGTGGGAATGGGGATGATAAAGTCCGCTCTAAAAGCGAAATTATCAGACATTGGTGGCTTGTTTGTAGAAGTACCTACTCGCCAAGTAAAACCATCTCAAACCTGTCCAAAATGCGGAAATCAAGAAAAGAAGAGTTTAGCCGAAAGAACTCATGTTTGCCATAACTGCGGATATACCCAACAGCGTGATATCGCCGCCGCAGAAGTAATGCTACTTTGGTACTCAAATAATCTACAGGGGTTAGGAACTAGCCTCTCAGACGTGGATGATTCTAGCTCTACTTCAAACACCAGCAAACGCAAGAATGCTGGAAGTATGAAGCAACTGGGTCGTGCGAAGCGTCAAAAATCTCAGGCTCCGCTAGGGGATGTAGAAACCCCTGGCTCAAACGAAGTTAGCCAGGGGTAGTTCATGAAACAAATTAGGGCAAATTTATTTGCCAAGTGACAACACCCAAATTAGAGAGGAATTAATTGTGGAGCAAAAAATTAACTGTGCTGAAGCCTGTGTTAACGGTTGCGTTTTAGGTGATAAATGTCCCAATATCGAGTTTAGAGAATCAACTTCAAAGTTTATTGAAGAAACTTCTTTAGACAAAATGCTAGAAATAGCTGAAGAAAGATTGCGGAAAAAAATCACAGAACCACCAACATGGGTATTTCCCGAAGATTCTTAATGAGATGAAATTTGGACAGGCAATATTCCCATCTCACCATCATTTTATTTAAATATGGTGTGTAAATTAGAGAATTTCCTGGTATTAGCAAATAATTTTCTGCAACTTATTCTGAATTGATTTCTTTACTTTGCCTAGTGAAAACTTGGTAGAGCAAGTCATATCTTTGATTAAACAATCTCAGTATATTTATACCTGAGATTGTCAATGTCTTAAAACATCAGGAAATAGTTCTGTGAGAGTCGTTTCTAGCTTCAGACAATTAGCACCATTTACCTGTAATTTATACTCTACCTTATCCATCAACCGATTCATAATTAACCAACCATAACCACCTTCTTGTCTGTCAAGGGGGTTCGGTGGAAAATAAGTAGACAGATCAAAACCTTCCCCATGATCCCATATCTCTATTGATATATCTCGGTCTTTCAGTTCTAAACGCAGTAAAATTGGTAAATTTAGCTTTTCTTTATGAGCATGACGAACAGCATTAGAGTATGCTTCTATCAAAACTAATCGTAACAGACTTGATTGTTTTGTCCAATCAACAGATTCCCCTAGATGCAATTGTAAACATCCCAATAACCAGTTTTCTACAATATGGATAAAACTCAGGTCACTAGGAACATGAAGTTCACTTTTCATAACCTATAAAATCTCCAAACAGAGTATAGTTTGATCATCTTCTTGGAGATCATTATTGCCTTGAATAACAGCTAATAAATTATCGAGATTAAGTGATTGAGTTTGTTTTTTAATCAGTTGCCACAAACCTGCTTGATTGAGCATAGAACGATTAGTTGTTTGGGAATTGTCTAAATTTTCCCATCCAGTTGCTTCCGTAATTCCATCACTAGCCAGCAGTAATGTATCTCCGGGAGCAAGAATCAAACGGCCAGATTCTGCTTGCCATTTAGGTAATATTCCCAAGGGAATACTCCGAACTTTCAGATAATGGGGAGAATCATTAAAAATTGTTTTTTGTGACCACACAAAAGGATAAATATGCCCAGAATTAGCATAGACAAGTTCTCTTGTGCTTGGGTGATAACGGGCTAAAACCATTGTGATAAAATAATTACTGATGATTAAGTCATCACGCAGAGCATAATTCAGATTCTGCATCATCACATTTGGCTCTACAGGTACTTCTTGAGATAGTTCCCGACGCAGCAGAGAAATCGTACTAGCCATAAACAAAGCCGCTGGCACGCCCTTACCAGAAACATCACCAACTGCTAACCACAAATCACCATTAGCATGGACAAATACCTCAAAAAAATCACCCCCAACCTCTCTTGCTGGATAGCAACAAGCTTGGATTTTTACACCTGTGATTTCCGGTAAGGTTTGCCGTAATATATTATGTTGAATTTGGCGAGCTACTTCCAACTCCATCTGAATTTGTTGTTGTTTTTCTTGCAGACTTTGATAGAGTTTGGCTTGGAAAATTGCTAAAGCAGCTTGTTCGGACACATCTGTAATTAGTTGAATATCTTCTTGATGCCAAATCTGATCGCTTCCTAACTTACAAATAGCAACAATAGCTAGTGAATGTTGTTTATAAATGAGGGGAATAACCAAGTATTGATAAGGGATATCTTTATAAAAATTTTCTGTTATTTGATAATGTTGGGTTTGGAAAACTTCAGCAATTAACTCACTAGGGTCTGGAAGTAAATTACAGATTTCAGATTGAGGATTTTGATAGCAAAATGGCTTTTGTATTAATAAATCATCTTCTACTGGTTTGAGTAAACAATTATGAGCCGCAAATGTCTCTCCCATCGTGGCAACAATTTTTTGCAGCATACTGTTATAGTCTAAAGATTCTCTAATTGCCTTTATCATACCATTGCATAAAGATTCCCGTCGCAATGCCCGAGATAATTCTGCTACCCGTTTTTTAACTAAGCGATATGTGTCACTAGCTTGCTTAACTAACAATTGAAGTTGGTTGGGATTCCAAGGTTTAGTAATGTACTTAAATACGCGACCAGAGTTAATTGCATCTACTAAATCTTCCACATCAGTAAAACCAGTTAGCAAAATCCGAATTGTATCAGGAAAACGCTCAACCGTCAAACTTAATAATTCACTACCGTTGATGTCGGGCATTCTCTGGTCAGAGATAATCACAGCCATTTCACCTTCTTTTTCTAAGATAGCCAAGGCTTCACTGGCATTATTAGCTCTATAGACTTTAAAATCTTTCCAAAATGTGCGATAGAGTAATTCTAAGTTATCTAACTCATCATCTACCACCATGAGCTTGAGCTTATCTAACTTTTTATCGGTCATAATTTGACTCAACTTTCCACATCCTTGAATGGCAAGATGTCCTTAATTTAATAATTATGTAACTAAGCCAGAACGCAGAGCAATTACTGCTGCTTCTGTACGATCATTAGCACATAATTTATTCATAATATTGCTAATGTGTGTTTTCACAGTTCCAGTTACAATATAAAGTCTCTTGGCGATATCATCATTACTACAACCTTTGGTAACCAATTTTAACACTTCTAATTCTCTGTCTGAGAGAATACTAGAGTTAACAGGTGGTTTATTATCATTGGATTGGACAAAATCTGTCTTCTGCTGTGCCTTTTCTAAAATAATCCGAGCAATCATCGGATCAATCCAAGGATTACCATCAGCAGTTACCCGTATAGCTTCGAGTAAATTATCAAACCGGATATCTTTCATACAGTAGGAATCTGCACCAGCGCTAAAGGCTGCAAGTACAGATGCTTTATTATCAGATGACGTTAGAATTAATACCTTTGTATTTGATAATTGACGATGATTAGCGATCGCTTTAATTTCCTTGGTTAATTCAATCCCATCTTGATCTGGTAAACCTATATCCACAATTGCCACATCTGGCTGTAGCTTCTTTAACATTATTAGACCATGACGGGCATTACCAGCTTCTCCAACTACTTCAATTTCGTTTTTTTGTTGTAATGCTTTGCAAATAGAGAAGCGAGTGAGGTAATGATCTTCAATAACGACAATGCGAATTTTACTCATATCGAAATGCTGCTAGATATTAAATAATATATAGCCTTTTGTTGCTGAAATTATGACTAAAAAAACTTAATATCCAGATAACTGACTTATAAATTTACATTATCTCTGGGCCACTCGGATTAATAAAAATAAACCCGTTACTAATCCAAATAAATTGGGCAACCAAGCACCAATTATGGGAGAAAGTATACCAGCCTGTGCTAAAGCTCCAGAAACAGATAATAGTAAATAATAACTGAAAATCACAATCACACTAATACCAAAACTTGTCCCGCGTCCAGTGCGTTGAGGGATGCTACCCATAACTGAGCCAACTAAACCAAAAATAACGCAAACAAAGGGAAAGGCGATTTTTTGTTGAATTCGCACTTGTAGCTTGCGAATTTTCTGATCATTACCACCCAAACGTTCTATTTCTAGTTGTTCTAGGGCTTGAGAAATATTCATTTCGCCATAGTCTCGACTATTTTCGGCTAAGGTTAAAGGAGTGCGCGGGAGTTGTAATTGCTGATGTTCAAAGCGTAAAATATTCCGATAAGAGCGATCAGTCGCTACCAAATAGATAGTCCCATTGTAAAAATCCCAAACTTGTTTTTGACCGTTCCATTTAGCTGATTCGGAAACAACAATTTGATCAACTCCGCCGCGAGAACGATCTATAATTGTTAAACCTTTCATTTGCTTACCATCAAATTGGTCAGCATAAAATAAGCGAGAAAGTATTTTATTTTTACTACCATCTGCTTCTTTAAATTCTCGATATTCAGGATAGTAAATATTTTGTTGTTTAAAGGAAGGTTGGTCTGACTTGAGGGCTTGTGCTAGGGTAATAGTAGCTTTATAATTTGCCGCAGGGGCAATTTGCTCATTAAATATATAAGTCATGATCGTGACTGCAAAACTTAACACTACCGCCGTAAAAACCATCCGATAAACACTAACTCCACACCCACGCAAAGCAATTAATTCACTTTCGCTAGACAGACGGCTATAGGTCATTAAAGTAGCTAACAAAGTGGACATGGGAAAGGAGTAAACCATGACATAAGGTAGCTTTAATAAGAAAATCTCTAAAGCAATATTCAGCGGTAGCCCAGATTCTACAACTTTTCGTAATAATTCAAATAAACTATCAATTGCTAAAACTACAGAAGTAAATGCACCGACACCAAATAAAAATGGTGAAATTAATTGCATCGCCAAGTAGCGATCCATGATGGAAAATGAAAATAGGGAAATGAAATTAGAGAAGGGTTTAAACTGTTTATATATCATAATTTATGTTTCGCGCAAAGACGGGAAGGAGCAAAGGCGCAAAGTTTAAACTGCGAAATTATCACCTAAATAATATTGTCGTACCAACGGGTTATTGTAAAGTTCATCAGCATTACCAAAAGCGAGAATTTGTCCTTCGCGCATGATGTAAGCCCGATCTGTAATGGCCAGGGTTTCGCGGACATTATGATCTGTAATTAAAATGCCCATACCGCGATCGCGTAATTGGCTGACAATCTCCTGAATTTCAGATACAGCAATGGGATCAACTCCAGCAAAAGGTTCATCTAAAAACAGAAATTTCGGTCCCTCTCTACCTGCGGCTAAAGCTCTCGCTAATTCTGTGCGTCGTCGTTCCCCACCAGAAAGTTGAATACCTTTACTAAGAGCTACCTTTTCTAAGCGAAATTCCTGCAATAAAGTATGTAGTCGTTGTCTCCATTCCCTCCTGGGAACTTGAGTTTGCTCAAATACTAGGAGAATATTATCTTGCACTGAAAGATGACGAAATACACTTGGTTCTTGAGCTAAATAACCAATACCCAATCTAGCCCTTTTGTGCATAGGAAAATTAGTAATATCAAAATTATCTAACCAAACTTTGCCATGATTGGGTTTTTCTAAACCTGTAGCAATATAAAATGTTGTCGTTTTCCCAGCCCCATTGGGACCTAGTAAACCGACAATTTCACCCTGGCTAACGGAAAGATTAACGCGATTCACAATTAATCGTTTACCGTAAGATTTGTGAATATTCTCTAAAACAATTTTCACTATGAGGTTTTATTTAGGTTGTAGATACTAATTAGAACGTTTTAGGGCTGGAGTTTTTGGTGCCGGTTTAGTAGTTTGTCTACTGAGATTGGCATCCTCCACCATATATGTAGATTCTACCTGACGATTAGATTGGGGTAAGGCGATAAATTTACCTTCATCAATTAAATAAGTGACTTTTTCCGCGCGAATACTATTGCTACCTTGTTGCAAAATGTAAACATTCCCACTGAAATCAATCCGTTTTTCTTTACTAAAATATTGAGCTTGAGCAGATGTGGCTTGAATTTGACGAGCCGGATACACCATTTGCACATTACCACGGGCAGTAATTACTTGGGTTTTCGCGTCATATTCTTGAGTATCAGAGCGGATAGTCAGGGGACGATTCCCCCCAGATTGGGCTGTAGCTGGTGGCAATTGGGTAGGCAATCCTAATACACCTAAAAGGGAAATTGGCAGTACCAAGGCCAATCCTAAGCGGCGGATCTGTGATTTTAGCAATTGATAAGGAGGTATCATAGTAATTAGGGAACGGGGAACAGGGAACAGGGAGATAAAAATCAAATATGAGTCCTATAGCAAAAATGGACGGTTTTTTAAACTTTAAGTTTCGCTTCCAGAACCTTTGCTCACAACTGGCAAAAATTTGTTAATTGTTACCGAATTATCAAGTCTGACACACCCACAAAAGATTAAGCAAATAAATCCCACAAATCATCAAAATCCCACAAATCATAGTTTAGACAATGATCAAGTTGGAAACACCCACAAAAGATTAAGCAAATAAATCCCATAAATCATCAAAATCCCACAAATCATAGTTTAGACAATGATTAAGTTGGAAACACCCACCAAAAATTAAACAAATAAATCCCACAAATCATAGTTTAGACAGGGAAATACTGGGTAAAAGTCGAGCTTGATTTTCAGCCAATTTATTATTTGCCATTGGTTGTAGACTTTCTTGTTGTAGAGCCTTTAACAAATCCACACTTTCAGTAAATAATTCTTCCACATTAATACCGCCGTAGCTGGGTAGATAACGGCGAAGACGATTGCTACCTTCTCCTAAAAGAATCATTGCTCCTCTTAAATTATGATTACCCAGATGATACAGTCCCACGGCAATTTGGAGAATACCTTGATAAAAAGTTTTATCTGGTTCGATACTATCAATCCAGAGTGCTTCAAGAATGTCATGACAAGCGTAGAACTGTCCAGCATTGAACTGTTCTACACCTTGCCAAAACTCTTCAGACATGGTTTCGTTCATCCCATAGTATCCCGAACTTCTTTGATAGTCTCCATAGAGATTTCTTGTTTGTCGCCGGAAAACTCATTATCAGAGGTAAGGAATAGCATACAGTGACATTCTTTGCGTTCGCGCATGGGGACGCAAGGACAATTCCAAAAAGCGGCATTAACTTCGGCTTCCTTATCTTCGTAGTGACGACAAGGGCATAAAGGCGCACCGAGTTCATCTTTATGCTTGGCTAGTCCTTCGATTACAACTGCGGTAACAGAAGGTTCAGAACAGAAGTATGTTCCCGTCCGTTTGGCATATTGTTCGGAAAAATGCCGCATTGCTTCTAGGCTTTTATCGCTGGATTGTGAATTCACTTCTGATGTCACCATGGGCTGTGCTGTTGATAAATTTTAATGTTTCTTTGCATTGTACATCAGGCTCAGTGTGAGAAATCGCCTGAAAATAAATTGAGAGCTTTTTGCAATTGGGGTTGTAGCTCTTGTTCGTTTTGGATAATGATACCGGGATATTCCCGATTCATGACAGTTTCTGTTGCTGAATCTGAATTTTGCCAGAGTACCCAACGACTACCCAGGGGTAAGGTGGATGTGGTAAAGGAGTTTTGTGTCAGCCAAATTAGGGGACAGTTATCCGGTGGTAAGCTGTTTTTTTCGATAGGGTTGGTGGCTGCTAAGGTTTCCAAAACTGCGATATTGCCTGTAATTAAACCTGTAGCTGATGTCCATAATTGTACTTGCAGTTGTTGCTGTTGGGCATAAAAATACAAGGAAGCAGCGGTAATTACGGCTTGTTCAAATAATTCTTGTTGCCACTGGAAGGAACTATCTATGGCAATAATAATTTCTTGTCCCCCGGTAATTACTTCTAATTCCCGCACTCGTAGTTCTCCATAACGGGCGCTTGTCCGCCAATGAATCAATCGGGTAGGATCACCTATACGATAGGGACGCAGCGATCGCACTAATCCCGTTGTTGCCATTTGTAAAGGTTTACCACGAGGATCTCCCCGGTGGCTGTCATCTTCTCCGATTTCATCAATTAAAGGGCAGGTAGTCAGGGGTAAAACGGTGGGATAAACAATTGCCCTAGCTTCACACTGACGGGGACGACGACACCAAAACAAACCCCAAGGCGCACCCGTAGCTAATTCTACTGTATGCCAGCGGTAAAGGCCTCGCTGTTGGGTAGGGTGATAATATACCCAGCGATAACTATCCTGTGGTGGAATAGATTCAATACTTTGCTGGACTGGCTGACCAAAAATAAATGGCAGAATGTCTCTAACTTGTAATAAAGTCGCCGATTGTTTTCTCTGATTGTGAATTTCTATCTCAATTTTTAGGTCATCACCTGCGGTTACTGGTTCAATGGGACGACGTTTGACAATTATACCTGCAAGCGATCGCGGTGCAACAAACCCGGACACACCCAAAAGAGCAAAACTGACTCCACTAATCACATACAGCCAGCCAGCCATGGTATTAATCCCTGCACCCAAATAACACACAGAAATTCCCGCCAATACCCAACCACCATAAGCAGGTGCAGCAGCATGGGTTTCCAGCCAATTGTTGATTTTTTTGGTAATTTTCATCTTTTTTTTTTAACTTAATTTGGGAAGGAGGGAACAGGCAAAAGAGAACAGGCAAAAGAGCATGAATCTGTTGAATAATGATTGAGAATTACTATATCTAAAAGTTCACGGGCGAAGCATTTGGAGAACTATTTTTGGCAATGACCGATAATTTATCTTCCAAATGCTTCGCCCCTACTAACAACTAACAACTAACAATATGGTTTATCCCGTTATTTGGCGCAATAATTCAGTATCACTCATTGATCAAACTCGCTTACCTAATGAATATACAGTGGTGGAGATTCACCGCAGTGAAGATATGGCACAAGCCATTACAACCATGATTGTGAGAGGTGCGCCGGCGATAGGAGTGGCTGCGGCCTATGGAATGTATTTAGGTGCAAGGGAAATTGAAACAAGCGAAATCCAAGAGTTTTTGACTAAACTGGAAACAGTAGCTAATTTGTTGCGTTCTACCCGTCCCACTGCGGTAAATTTGTTTTGGGCTATTGGCAGAATGATGAAAACGGCTTATGAAACCGTGGGAACAGTCGCAGAAATTAAACAAGTTCTTTTAGAAACTGCCCAAAAGATCAATGCCGAAGATCTACAAACCTGTCAAGCTATAGGTGATCATGGTTTGGCAGCATTACCGCAAACCCCAGACCAACTAATTATACTCACTCATTGCAACGCTGGGGCATTAGCCACTGCCGGTTATGGGACAGCATTAGGTGTAGTCCGTTCTGCGTGGAAAGAAGGACGTTTAGCCAGGGTATTTGCTGACGAAACCCGTCCCCGGTTACAAGGTGCAAAACTCACCGCGTGGGAATGTGTCCAAGAAGGCATTCCAGTGACAGTAATTACCGATAATATGGCTGCCCACTGCATGAAACAAGGTTTAATTGATGCTGTAGTTGTGGGTGCTGATAGAATTGCTGCTAATGGTGACACTGCCAATAAAATCGGAACTTATAGTTTAGCTATTGTCGCCAAAGCTCATAATATTCCTTTCTTTGTCGCTGCACCTTTATCTACAGTAGATTTTGAATTAATTGATGGTAGTCAAATTCCCATTGAAGAACGTCACCCAAGGGAAATATATCAAATAGGTGAAACTGTTCTCACACCTCCAGGAGTGGAATTTTATAACCCGGCTTTTGATGTCACACCTGCGGATTTAATTACCGCCATTATTACTGAAAATGGGGCTTTTCTGCCAGGTGATTTATTAAAGGGTGAACTACCCAAACTGACCTGACGGTACAGTGTGGGCTTCCTGTCCAACAAATGCGTCGGGTTGCGCTGTCGCTTAACCCGACCTACAAAAAATGGACAAGGTATTGTAAAATATACCAAAAAATCTCACGCCCAAACACAAAGCCAGTCAAAATCATCTTTGCGTCTTTGCGCCTTTGCGTGAGACATTATCTTATTACAACCACCGAGCCGCATCCTTAGCGTGGTAAGTCAAAATTAAATCAGCACCAGCCCGTTTAAAACCAGTCAAGGTTTCCATAACAACGCGCTGCTCATCAATCCAACCATTTAAAGCCGCAGCCTTCACCATGGCATACTCACCAGAAACATTGTAAGCCGCCACAGGTAAATTAGTAGCTTCCTTGACGCGCCAAATAATATCCATATATGCCAAAGCTGGCTTTACCATGAGCATATCAGCACCTTCAGCAATATCCAACTCAATTTCTTTTAGTGCTTCCCTAGCGTTACCGGGGTCCATTTGGTAAGTGCGTCTATCCCCGAATTGTGGTGTTGAGTCCGCCGCATCTCTAAAAGGCCCATAATAAGCCGAAGCATATTTAGCAGCATAGGACATAATCGGAATATCTTCAAATCCCGCCTCATCCAAACCTGCGCGAATAGCTTGCACAAAACCATCCATCATCCCCGAAGGTGCGATAATATCTGCACCAGCTTGAGCTTGAGAAACTGCGGTTTTCTTTAATAATTCCAAAGTTGGATCATTTAAAACCCGTCCAGTTAAATCACCAACTTGTAAATAACCACAATGACCATGACTTGTATATTCACATAAACAAGTATCTGCCATCACAATTAAATCAGGAACAGCATTTTTAACTGCGGTTGCTGCTTTTTGGACAATGCCACAATCATGCCACGCCCCGGTAGCATCTATGTCTTTATCTGCCGGAATTCCAAATAAGATAATTGCCGGAATTCCTAAATCATAAACTTCCTTAGCTTCTTCAACAATCTTATCTACTGAAAGTTGATAGACACCGGGCATAGATTTGACTTCCTTGGCAATACTTTCTCCTGGTACTGCAAACAATGGATAAATCAAATCGTTAGTAGTTAAAACGGTTTCACGTACCATCCGACGCAATTGGGTATGGCTACGCAGACGACGAGGGCGATGTATAGGAAACATAAATTTTGTGCAGACCAAATAATACAATGGACATAGAATAAAGCGTCATAAAAGCAAGTTTTTAACTTGCTCTATTCAGACAAACTACAAGCAGTGCGTAACTGTCTTTTGCCCTACTGTTGATGAAGCTGTGGGGCAATTTTATATTTTACAACTTGATAGACATTTGCTTATAACAAATTTGCAAAAAACAATCTTAAAAAATCATGGAATTAATTTTGGTAAGTTGTTTAATCAAAGGTCTATGATTAATTAACCTACCATGTCTTTCCTGATATGAGCTAAAAAACTCGAAAAATAAACGGATAACGGCAAGGTTGATTAGGATCACTAAAAACGCCAATTAGCGCCCAAATTGTCAATCCCCAGTGGAGGATATAACCTAAACCTGCGAGTGGAAACAAGATGAATAATGGTAAAATCAACCAACCAAACAGAAAAAACAATGCTCCCAGAATTGCTCCATATAACCAAACGTTAAAATGGAAATTGATAGATTCTTTGGCATTGTCTTTGACAACAGGATCATCTGATACAAATAGTATGGCTATGGGTAAGCCAACGGAGACAATTGTGGTACTAAAAAAAATTGCTCCATGACACAATGCTGATAAGAGTTTCCGTTTATCGCTGTCGTACATTGTCTACTCCTATGCAATTCTAGTTAATTATTATATCAAACATGGGTGCTGCAAACATCGCACACTCCCTCAACTGTCACTTCATACCGTTCCACTTTTAACCCCTGTCGCAATTGACTGACATCAATATCCGGGAAAGTATTCCAGTTGATATCTTCAATTGCACCACAGCAGTTACAGCGAAAATGATGGTGGGGGGCAACGTTAGCATCATAACGGGAGACACCTTCCTCTAATAGCACTTCTCGCACCAAACCCACCTCTCGCAGTGCCTGAAGTGCCGCATATACGGTTGCTTGAGAAGAAGTGGGTGCTTCATGATTCAAGTCTCTCATAATTTGATCAACCGTCGGGTGATCTCGTCTGGCTAATAGGTTGGCATAAACGCCAAATCTCTGGGGTGTGACTCGCAACCCTCTAGTTTTCAAGGTTTTGACAATATCATTAGCTTTTTGCTGCATAGGATTTACTTAGCTATATAAAAATATAATCTCTTATTATAACGTTCATTTTTTAAGAACTAATATTTTTTAATAAATACATTATAAAATAAGTATTTATGACTATTGACTAATTCCTAAATCAGAATTATTCTGATTTATGAGATAAGCTACTGATGCTCTAAGCAAAAGCAGCAACACGAGTTAAAATCTTCCATCTAAAAAAGAGGTATTTATGACTGCTATTACTCACGTTCCAAATGTAGTATTCAAGACTCGTGTGCGGGATGAATCTATCGGTGGACCAAATCCTTACACTTGGAAAGATGTCACCACACAAGAAATTTTTGCCGGTAAGAAAGTAGTATTATTTGCGCTTCCTGGTGCTTTCACTCCTACCTGTTCTTCTACTCATTTGCCTCGCTATGAAGAACTGTTTGAGGAATTCAAAGCGCAAGGTGTTGATCAAATCATTTGTTTGTCAGTTAATGACGCATTTGTAATGTTCCAATGGGGCAAACAACAAGGCGCTAAAAATGTTTTCTTGTTACCAGATGGTAGTGGAGAATTTAGCCGCAAAATGGGAATGTTAGTTGATAAATCTAACATCGGTTTTGGAATGCGTTCTTGGCGTTATGCAATGGTTGTTAATAACGGCGAAATTGAAAAAATGTTCATTGAACCAGGTTTTGAAGATAACTGTGGTAGTGATCCTTTTGAAGTATCTGATGCTGATACCGTTCTTGCTTACCTCAAAGGTGTAGAACGTCCTGCTGCGGTTGCACCTCGGTTAGCATTTGTTGGTTAATTAACTGATAAACTTCAATCTTTTGATAGAGGTTTATAGTTTTTAATTCATCTAAGGCAAGGGAAGTTACTTTTATGAAACTTCCTTTGCTTTTTTTGTTTCCATAGACAAAATACCCTTGATTCTGTCTAATAAATTAGTTTCAAATCATTTATTTTGTCAGATACTATTCCAGAATATAAGAGCAGGATAAATTTATAGCCTGATTCCATATAAATGGAGCATTCAAGGAGGTGAATCAACAATGAGAATTACAATTTCTGAATTAGAAATTAGGCTTGCAGAACCGATTCTGGATCAACTAACACCTTGGGAAATGAAGACTCTTAAAGGTGGTTACGTGATGAGAAAAGACAGAATAAATCCGCCAACAACCAATATAACCAATACAACTGATCTTTCAACAGTATTCAAAGAACTAGACAGTAGTATGGAAAAGTGGAAAATCAGCCTCAAAGATACAACAGATAGCCTAAGAAGCAAATTCGATTTTTAATATCTGCTGTGAAAAAATTCAATATTTTACTTATTTTCGTGTGTTTTCAGATTTATTAACCTGAAGATACACGATTTCTTATGGAGGTTAATTCCATAATTTGCAGTTTTTATAAAAGACAGAATTCAGATATTTGTGTCTTTTTTACTAGGTTCAAAGCCTTGATTTTTCTATTTTTTATGAATAAAAATAGGAGTAACGGTTAAGGAAACACCAACTTAACCGACTCACAAATTCTAACTTACAAAAACAAATCTTCTTGGAGGAAATTATGGCAACTATTACCCTTTCTCAACTAAATACAACTGGTTCTGAATTATTTGCAGATTCTGAAAGCTATCTTAATGAATTGAATGATGCAGCTTCTGTATCAATCAATGGTGGTGGTGGTGATTTCAGCGGTTTTAGTGCTTATGGTGACTTTGGTGTTAAATATCTAGAATTCTTAGTTGATGGCTATGCGATCGCTAGTATTAAGCATATCGCTAAATCCTTCAGCAATGATTCTCACTACGGCCACTAATTACTTGGCTTTGTAGTCAACTACAAAGCCGATATAACTATCCAGGAGTAAAAGTAAAAACTAATCTATGTTACTTACATGAGATTGATTACTAATAATTCTGGATAGTTAATAAAATTGCAGTACACAAAAATTGAATCTTTCTAGAGGTAAGAAATGGCAAACATTAGGATTTCTAATCTAGAGAATACTGATGAAAAAAAGTTTATTATTAATTTAAGTAATTTGGACGCAGTATCTGTATTTGGAGGTGAATATAATAATGCTAATCAAATACTTAATTATGGCGTTAAGGCTCTAGAATTTGTCTTAATAATTTATGCTATAGATGCCATTTCACTATTAACGAAGACATTTAGAAAATAAATAATTTTCAACCTATCAAGTTAATGATTTTACTAAAACTGAAATTAACTGAGCAATAGCAATTTTACACACACATACTATTATCATTTGAAATCATGCCATTCTTAATAAGTTTTGCAAATGTTTTCAATTACCTTGTTGAAAACAAAATTTGTCAGCCACAAGAGGAGTCCCTAAGTAAAATCGAATTAAAATCTGCTAAAAATTTTAACCTATTAATCACTTTATCAGATGGTCGTCAACTATTAGTAAAACAAGAGCGTTATGATCAAAATGGTAAAACTTTAGGTGAATTTATAGATGAGTGGAGAGTTCATGCTTTTTGGCAAAAATTCCCAGAAATAACTCATTTACGAGCATCTTTGTCAGAAGCAATTCATTTTGATTTAGAAAACTCTATCATTGTTTTTAACTATCTAAATCAATATCAAGACTTAGCTGAATTTTACGCCAAAGATCAGGAATTTCCGGAGGAAATTGCTCAGGTAGTTGGAACAACTATTGCAGCTATTCATCGCATGACAATAGACAATAATAACTATCAAAAGTTCTTTGAAAATTCTTTGAAATCTCAAAATATTAACAAAGGATTAGATAGAATTACACCAGAAATATTTGGTCAACTTCCGGCTGATGGTTTAAAGTTTTTTACTCTCTATCAACGTTACGATAATTTAGGAAAAGCAATTACACAATTAAATCAAGCTTTTACTCCTGCTTGTCTCACCCATAATGATCTCAAACTTAATAATATTCTTGTATCTTTGAACTGGGAAATAGAAATAGAAGATAAATTACCTGAAAATGAAAATATCATCCGATTAATTGATTGGGAAAGAGGCAGTTGGGGAGATCCTGCTAATGATTTAGGCACAATAATTGCTAGTTATCTGCAAGTTTGGTTATATAGCATAGTCTCTAGTAAAACCATACCAATGGAGGAATGTTTGCGTTTAGCTGCAATTCCCTTATCAATGATTCAACCTTCTTTATCAACATTAGTTAATGCTTATTTAACTGCTTTTCCAGAGATTTTAGAATTGCGTCCAGATTTCTTACAATTAGTGATGCAGTTTAGCGGTTTAGCTTTAATTAGAGCTATTCAAGCTAGACTTCAACATGAAAAAACCTTTGATAATTCAGGTATTTGTATGCTCCAAGTTGCTAAGAGTTTATTATGTCGTCCTCAAGCATCTATTCCCACAATTTTGGGGATGGAATTGTCAACAATAACTGCTAAAAATTTATCTCTTGTTTAGAGAAGGAAGGCTTATATGCAAGTATTAGATTCTATCTATAATCAACTTTTTCAACTTCCAAAAGAACTACAAATAGCACTGCAAAATATTGTTGATTATCTGGAAATTAAATCATTTTATTCTATTAAGCATCCAGATTACAAATTATTAGAATTGCCAGAATCAGTAATCGCTCGGTTTAAAAATCTATCCTTAGATATTCAAGAGAAGCATTTGCGTATTCACTTACGTAATTTTCTCTATAGTGCTTATTACAATGGTTCTTGGCATGATTCTCTTGGTGATGACAATCAAATAAATAACCTCAGTAATAATAGCTTATTTGGCATGGATTTGGCATTTTATGAAAGACTCCATACGAGTAATACAGGTGGAGGTTATTGGAGTAAAAATTGGTTAGTAGTTAATGGAGAAGAAGATGGTTGTTTAGCAGTCCAAAAAAATGGGTTGACTTTGCATATTGAGCGAGATCTATATTTATCAGAAATTGATAAATCAGCTAATGTTGGTGATTTGGTGGCAATCAAAATGCCTAAAAATCTAGTTCAAAATGGGTTTTATATGGCAGTATCTAATCTAGGCACTCAAGATAATCAAGATATTGTTAGAATCTACTTTAATGTATCACCTGATGGGGCGGTATCAGTGATGGATAATGTGACTAGAGAATTCAATAATATGCACATTGCTTTCTCATTTAAAGCTCTATATGCTCCTGATGAATATAGCCGGTATGATTCAGCAGTGCTTTATTTTAGTAAACATGAATATAAAACTATTTACCCAATTTTACAAAAGATATATTTAGAAAATCAAGCTAGTTTTTCTCAAGAAGTACCGTTATTTACTAAGCAACTAGCACCGGGATTAGGTTGTGCTGAAGAACCAACTAATAAACTGGCAGAAAAAGAAAGTTTTGGGACTAATCGTTGTCAAATGATTGCTAATGGTTTAATTGCTGCTTGGCAAGGGGGGAATAATCATCCTGAAAGTCGTATGAAAGCTATTTTGGAACAATTTGCATTGCACAAAATTAATTTACAATATCCTTATCTTAATCCCGATTCAAAAGATATTTATACTACTTTAGATGGATGATACTCACTCAGATCCCCGACTTCTTTAAGAAGTCGGGGATCTAACTATTTTCAATTTTAACTAGCTTCACTAAACATTTCTATGGGAGAAGGAGGAGAATTTATTTCATCTCCTAATGTGGCAACAATTTCTAATTTATTAATTTGCTCTTTTAACCAATTGGTAAATAAATCTCCGAGAATTGCTACGCGCATTTGTTCATTCAATTCGGGGGCAATAATTTCTTCAACTATAATGATATGGACTCCTTTGGGTGTAATCACTGGTTTAATAATTTCTGGGGGATTAGCTGCAAAAACTGCGGCAGCAATTTCTGGTCTAAAATCACTACGTTTGCGGATACCTTGATATCCTCCAGCGCGACGAATTTCGGGATTTTCGATATATTGACGAGCCACTTCTTGAAAACTAATTTCTCCTTCTTGAAGAGCATAAAATATTTCTAAAGCTAGATCTTCATCATCTAATATGACTTCATAGGTAACTGCTCCGCTGTAATCAAGTTGGTGAGCATAAAAGAATGGTTCAACTTTTTCAGCGAATAAATGATGGGCTAATTTTGCTGATAGGAGATTGAGATTTGCTACTTCTTCAAAGTTATCTAAGGAAAGATAATGTTTTCGTAACCATTGCCATGTGTCCTCTGCTTTAAGTAGATTATTAACTAATCGTAAACTGTCTGCGGATTGTTGTAATTCTGCTATTTCGATGGTAATATTTTCTTTTTTAGCAGTTTGTGTAATAATGGTTCTGGTAGCGATCGCTTCTAACAAACTAGGGATTTGACAAGATATTTTGAGGTGATAAATAATATCTTCTTTGGATATTTTTACAATATTGGACATAATTTAATCTCCTGAATTTACTGAATTTATTAAAAATTCTTTTTTCTGGCTTAAATAAGTTATTAGCGTATCTATCATATTTACCTAATATGTTATTTTTTTATCTCTATCTAATGATACTTTTAATATTTTTGATAATTTATAGCCACAAAACAAGATCCCCGACTTCTTTAAGAAGTCGGGGATCTAAATTAAGGGGATCTAAATTTTTAACCGAGAGAAACAGTTAAACTTCCTGGTTTAGCTAAATCACCAGTTAACACCACACCCCGATTATTAGTGTGTAAATGACGGAGAATTTTGTAAATTGCTTCCACTTCCTCAGCAGCGCCGGACATATCTGCAAGTTCAGAAATAGAAAGTGCTTTTTTCTGAGTTTGCAACACTTCTAAAACTCGGTTTTGTAAATCCAGAATCACAGCAGCGGCTTTTTTACCAGCTTCCACACCTGGTTGGTGATAAGCATTGACATTTACTAAACTGGCATATAAACCCACAGCCCGTTCATACAATGCAATTAACGCGCCAACTGTGCGAGCATTAACTTGAGGAATGCTGACTGTAATCGAATCGCGGTGATTCTCATACAATGCTTGACGAGTTCCCAACAAGAAACCACAGAGATAATCACCGGAAGTGACTCCAGGATCAACTTCTGTGGATTTTCCTTGACGATCTTCTAAAACTTCAATTAAGGTAGCAAAGAAATTGGGGACACCTTCGCGCAACTGTTGCACATAGGCGTGTTGGTCGGTAGAACCTTTGTTACCATAAACTGCAATCCCTTGAAATACAGTGTTCCCATCTAAATCTTTTTCTTTACCCAAAGATTCCATGATCAGTTGTTGCAAATAGCGGCTAAATAGCAACAGGCTGTCCTTGTAGGGGAGGACTACCATATCTTTTTCACCTTTGCCATTTCCAGAGAAATACCACGCAAGGGCTAATAAAGCGGCTGGGTTGTTTTTGAGATTGGGGACGCGGGTGGCATCATCCATTTCTTTTGCCCCGGACAGCATGGCACGGATATCTATGCCCTGTAATGCCGCAGGTACTAGCCCGACAGCGGACATTTCTGAGGTACGTCCACCTACCCAATCGTACATGGAAAACCGGGCTAACCAATTTTCAGCTTTGGCGACTTGATCCAGGTTGCTATCTTGTCCGGTAATAGCGACTGCATATTTAGCAAAGTCTAATTTTTTGGCTGTGTAGGCTTGTTTAACCTCAATCATGCCGTTGCGAGGTTCGGGTGTGCCTCCAGATTTGGAAATGACTAATACCAAAGTGGTGGCTAGTTTATCGCCAAGTTGGGCAAGAACCCGATCAATTCCGGTGGGGTCGGAATTGTCTATAAAGTGAATTTGTAGGGGTGGTACGTCGGGGGATAGGGCTTGGGTGACAAATTGGGGACCCAAGGCTGAACCACCAATACCAATGGAAATGATATCTGTAAAGCGGCATTCCTTGGGGGGATGAATTGCCCCGGTGTGTACCTGGTCGGCAAAAGCTTCGATTTGTTCTAAGGTTTGAACTATTTCTTGGGTGAGTTCGGGGGTGGGGGCTAAATCTGGATTCCGCAACCAGTAATGTCCTACCATGCGGTTTTCGTCGGGATTGGCGATCGCCCCTTTTTCCAATTCTGCCATATCCGCAAACGCTTTGTCAAACTTAGGCTGCAATGATGCCACAAACCCATCATCAAACCTCATTCGACTAATATCTAGATATAGTCCTAATCCTGGATGGAAATACAGCCAGTCCTGGTATCGTTGCCAAAGTACCCTAGAATCCATAGGGAAATCTCAAATAAAGTGTTGGTCAAACACAAGTTTAATGTATGCTTTTGGCGATCCCTGCTTTGTCTTATACAGTTTTTAATAGAATAACGGATATAGAGGGGTTTCAGTTTACATTGCGTTACATTAACGGCTGATAACTGACAACTCAAACATGACCAATGACAACTAGCTAAATTATGATCGAATACCTGATTTTTCTCGCCATTTCTACCGCCACCTTCGCCCTGTTCGGACTAGGACTCAATCTCCAATGGGGTTTTACGGGTTTAATTAACTTTGGTCATATTGCTTTCATGACTTTGGGTGCGTATACAACTGTTTTATTAAGTCTCAAGGGCGTACCATTACTGCTATCGGCGGGAATCGGAGCAGTTGTTGCCGCAATGCTAGGTTTAGTAATTGGCTTTGCAACTTTGCGGTTACGCGAAGATTATCTTTCAATTGTCACTATTGGTACAGGTGAATTAATTCGATTAATAGTCAATAACCAGGATTTGCCTGTAGGTAATACGTGGACATCGGGATCTTTCGGTGTGCAAAGTTATGTTATCCCTTTATCAACAACTCCCAATTTATTTTTGCGTTTGGTAATGATTGGAGTATTAACTTTATTAGCAGGAATCACATTATTTTCTCTATGGCGTTGGGTGCGAACTGCTCAAATTTCTGCAAGTAATAATATAGTTAGAAATAGTAGTATTCAACAAGAATTTATTTCCCGGTTAATAGTCGGAATTGCTTTAGGTTTATTGACTGGGGCAATTTATATTTCTGGTGTGATTGGACTATATAATTATAATCCCAAAGCCGGGTTAATGTTGTTCATATTGTTAATTTTAGCTTTTGTCTTTTGGCGGTTAGAAATTTTAGTGCGATCGCCTTGGGGAAGAGTGCTAAAATCTATCCGGGAAGATGAAGAAGTTCCCAAAGCATTAGGTAAAAACGTTTTCTCCTATAAACTACAATCATTAATGTTAGGTGGGGCAATTGCCGGGATTGCTGGAGCATTTTTTGCTTGGCAACTAGGCGCAATTTACCCCGATAACTTCCAACCCCAACTTACCTTTGATGCCTGGATTATGGTAATTTTAGGTGGTTCTGGCAACAATCTAGGAACTATTTTAGGTGCAGTCATTTTCTTTACCTATGATGCCCTCACTAGGGAATTTTTACCCAAAATTGTCCCTTTAGATGTAGAACGGATTGGTGCGTTTCGGATCATGTTTATTGGCTTACTGTTAATGGTATTGATGATTTGGCGACCTCAAGGTATTTTAGGGAAAAAGGAGGAACTGACTCTTGGTAAATAATTAGAAATTTGTGATGTTAAAATAGTTGATACAAGCCGTTTATGGGAGGAATAGCCATGATAGTTGCAACTGCTAACAAGATGACTTTTGAGGAATTTCTTAATTATGACGATGGGACAGATAATTTATATGAATTAGATAATGGAGAATTAATTCCTATGCCTTTAGAAAGTGAGATAAATCGGCGCATAGCAATGTTTTTAGTTGCCTATTTTCTGCAATTGGGTATTCCCTATTACCGCTTGAGTATGAAAACAGAAATTGCTGTGAATAGTCGCCAGGTGGGGGTGCGTGTTCCTGATTTGGTGGTGTTTTCTGAAGAATTAGCTCAGGTGATGCAGGGGGCTACACGCTCGCTGATTTTAATGGATATGCCGCTGCCTTTGTTGGTGGTTGAGGTAGTGAGTCCAAATCAGGAAAATCGTGATTATCGTTATAAGCGTTCTGAGTATGCGGCGCGGGGAATTACTGAGTATTGGATTGTTGATCCAATTGGGCAAAAAGTGACGGTTTTAGAATGGGTGGAGGGTTTTTATGAGGAGCAAGTATATAGCGGGGATGATATGATTTGTTCGCCTCTATTTAGTGATGTAAAGTTAACTGTCGCTGAGGTTTTACAGGGATGAAATTTGATGAACTCCGACAATTTTTATTTGATAACAATAATTAAAAACCAACAAAAAACCTAAAAATGGTAAATAATATCGAATCACCCCAATTACCTCTTTTAGCTGCAACTGGACTTTGTAAAAATTTTGGCGGAATTAAAGCAGTTCAAGAAGCGAATATCGAAGTTATCAAAGGTAGTATTACTGGGTTAATTGGTCCCAATGGGGCTGGGAAAACTACTTTATTTAATTTACTTTCTAATTTTATTCGTCCCGATAAAGGGAGAGTGATTTTTGATGGTGAACCCATTCATCAATTACAACCATACCAAATTGCCCAACAGGGATTAGTGAGAACCTTTCAAGTTGCCCGGGTTTTGTCGAAGTTATCAGTATTAGAAAATATGCTTTTGGGAGCGCAAAAACAAACTGGTGAGAATTTTTGGCAAGTGCAATTTCAACCCCACATTATTGCTAAGGAAGAAAAGCAACTAAAAGAACGGGCAATGTTTTTGTTAGAATCTGTAGGCTTAGAAAAAAAAGCCGCTGATTATGCCGGTGGTTTATCTGGGGGACAGCGGAAACTTTTAGAAATCGGTCGGGCATTGATGACTGATCCTAAGTTAATATTGCTAGATGAACCTGCTGCTGGCGTAAATCCCAGATTAATTGATGACATATGCGATCGCATTTTAGCGTGGAATCGTCACGACGGCATGACATTTTTGATTATTGAACATAACATGGACGTAATTATGTCCTTATGTGATCGAGTTTGGGTATTAGCTGAAGGACAAAATCTAGCCGTTGGTAGCCCTACAGAAATCCAAAATAATACCAAAGTTTTAGAAGCATATTTAGGACAATGATATTATATTAGATATGCCCAAAAAAATTAGAGAACTGAAATATACAATTGTTATTCAATGGTCTAAGGAAGATGAATGTTATGTAGTTTCATTACCAGATTTTACAGATGTCATGCAGCCTTGTACTCATGGAGACACTTATGAAGAGGCTTTGAAAAATGCCCAAGAAGTTTTAGAAATGCTGATTTCATCTTATTTAGAAGACGGACAACCAATACCCGAACCGCAAATTGTCGGCATTAATTAGATACCCGACTTCTTAAAGAAGTCGGGTATCTGGAAATTCAAAATCCAGAATCCTATGAATCGTAACCTACAAGAAACTCATTTAAACCGCGCCCGTGCTAGTCTTAGACAAGCATTATCTTGGTATGGATATCTCCGTAAATCGGGACAAATGGCAGCAAATCCAGAATTAGCAAGTTTGCTAAAACCAGAAATAGAAACCTTAAATGCCACACTCAATAAATTAGATGCCAATGTCATCAGAATTGCCGCTTTTGGTTTAGTCAGTCGGGGAAAATCAGCAGTCTTAAACTCTTTATTAGGAGAAAAAATTCTGCAAACCGGACCCCTAAATGGTGTCACTCAATGGCCGCGTTCTGTACCTTGGAAACCAGGAGATAAGGTATTAGTTGAATTAATTGATACTCCCGGTTTAGATGAAATTGAAGGCGATTCACGGGCGCAAATGGCAAGAGATGTAGCGCGTCAAGCTGATTTAATCTTGTTTGTGGTTTCTGGGGATATTACGAGAACTGAATATCAGGGATTATTAGAATTACGTCAAGCACAAAAACCCTTAATTTTAGTATTTAATAAAATTGATTTATATCCCGATACAGATAAAAATGCAATTTATAAAAATCTTCAACAATTAGGGGCAGGAAATATCCAAAATCAGCCATTATTACCTGATGAAATTGTCATGATATCGGCTGAACCTGCACCAATGGAAGTGAGAGTAGAATATGCAGATGGAAGCATCACTTCTGAATGGGAAACACCACCACCGCAAGTAGATGAATTAAAGCAAACAATCTTAAATATATTAAATCGAGAAGGACGATCTCTTTTAGCTTTAAATGCACTTATTCAAGCTAGAGAATCCGAAGAAAATATCGCTCAAAAAACCGTTCATATCCGCGAAAAAGAAGCAGAAGATATAATTTGGAGGTTTAGCCAATATAAAGCCCTAGCCATTGGTTTAAATCCTATTGCTTTCTTAGATATAATAGGTGGTTTAATTACCGATTTAGCCTTAATTCGGGCATTAGCTAAATTGTATGGTTTACCCATGACTGGCTATGAAGCTAGTGAATTATTAAAAACAATTTTATTTAGTTCTGGTGGTTTATTATTAAGTGAAATTGGCAGTAGTTTTATATTAGGTTTAGGTAAAAGTGCCGCAGCCATAGCTAGTGGTGATAATCCCTTTAATATTACTACTTTTTTCGGGAGTGCGATAGCGCAAGCGCTGACTTGTCAGTTCGCCCAAGGTGGAATTGCCGGTTATGGTGCTTATACAGTCGGTAAAGCCGCCCAGTTATATCTAGAAAAAGGCTGTACTTGGGGACAATTGGGCGCTAATACCGTCATTCAGGAAATTTTGTCACAAGTTGATAAAAATACTATTTTGTATCGCTTACAGCAAGAATTAGGCGGTAATTTTGGTGAGTTTTGAAATATAGTTTGATCACCTAAAATTAACTTTATTTCATGACTTTTGTTTTTTGCCTCTTTCCCATGCTTTTATTGCTGGAGGTTTATGTGAGGGTTCAGATGGCTTTTGCAGAATTTCAATAATTGTAGAAATAACTTGATTTATTTTTTCATCCTTCAATTTTCCGATATTCCTAATAACATTACTTTTGTCAACTGTTGCAATGATGTTAGGACGAATATAACAGGGACTTAAATTAAGTTTACCAAACATAAAATCCTGGTCTTCTAACTTAATTTCATATTCTCTACCTGGTTTACTGGTAATAGGACAGAGAATAATATTATTACTATCTGATTCTGCTATAATCAAGGCAGGTCTTCTTTTAGTAGCAGATGCGTCAGAAAATGGAAAAGGTACAGAGATAACGTCACCTTTAGCAAATTTTTCCATAAGCATAAATTCTATAAATCCTTCCAAGCTTCGTCTTCTTCTGGTTCAAGCCAAACTTTATTGAGTGATGATTCACTTAACTCAAGAAAATCTTTTACTAAAATTTCCAAATCATCTACATTACTAACTTGCAAATTTTGAATCTTTTCAAGTGGTAGATTAGTTAGTTTAGCTACTAGAGATAAATCAATACCTTCTTGTAGCATATTGAGTGCAACTTGAGTTAAACCTTCTTGTAACCCTTGTTCCCAGGCTTCACGTAAAGATTGAGATTGAAGTGCTAATTCACGCATAATTATAAGTTACAGATACTCTGTTTAAATTATAACTAAAATATTTGGATTATTTAATAATTTAGCATTGCTAAAACTCCATTAGTGAATAATTAAGTCATGATTATATCATCATAGAATCAAAAAGTATATAAATTAACTAAAAATAATTATTTGAATTGTTACTCTGAAAAAGAGTTTACCAACTATGAGTAATTCTCTTCATTAGCAATCCTTAAAATTCCTAATTAACCTTTATCTCCCTCAAAAAAGGTAACATGATCATGGTCTCCCTAAACGAAGTTATCAATGGTAAAAAACCCAGGTTCTACCGTTCCCCTTATGATCAAACATCCTTTTAATATATCCAAAATTGAAAATATTAAAACCTCAAATCCAATCGGTGTAGGGGTTTCAGGGATATTTTACCGAAAATATCATAAAGGGAGCGGTAGAGCCAAAACCCATTGAAGCAGCAATTCTTGAAGCCATTACAGAAGCGCGGACAACCTGTACAGAAAATGGTAATAATTCCGCTAATTGTGCAGTAGCTTGGGATATTGTCGAAGAATTACAAGCAGAAAAAGCCCATCAAAAACAAGCAAAACACCGCAAAACAGCCTTAGAAGAATACTGTGAAATGTATCCAGATGCTTTGGAGTGTTTGATTTACGATCTTTAATATAGATCGGCAGCAATTCTCATTTTAAAGAAATAAGATAAACTTCTCTTATTTAAATATAGAACTCATATTTGATTTTTGATAGCTTGCGTGGCGTAGCCATACAAAACTCGGTACACCTTCATATTCTCAAATCCTCTTGCCTTCCTACGCAGGAAAATATGGCTAACGCCACGCTATGCCTTCGGCACACTACGTGAACGCTATCAGGAATCAAACCGGAGTCCTATATTAATGATACTATTTTAGTTTGTTACCACAGTCATTTTCACCAACAAGGAGTAACGAGTGCAACTGCAAGTTCAGCTAATTCGTGGTGACGATAGCACTTTTGTAAATGCGTATTTAGTGGAACTGGCACAAAAGCACGTTGATGATTATCTATCGCTGTGGAAAAGCCGACTAAATTTATACGTACAAGCTGATAAATTTTGGGACTGGGAGTTTAAACTGAGATTTATTGCCAGCAGTTCAAACCGTGAAGGTTATGCCATTGAGTGCGAAGGTGAAACCCAAGGATTGATGCTGATGGAAACTCAGATGCACGGATCACGCATCACAGAGGGTAAACGCTTAGTATATATTGATGGAATTGCTACAGCACCTTGGAATCGCCAGGATGTCCAACGCCCACCACGATACAAAGGTGTTGGGAGTCTATTTCTAGTATTTGCCCGAACCCGCAGTTTCGAGCTAGGTTATGAAGGTAGGGTAGGCTTGCATTCTTTACCAGGAACGGAAAAATTCTACGATAATCAAGGAATGCTAGATTTGGGTCAGGATGAAGATTACGATGATCTGGTTTATTTTGAGTACGGTGTATGGCGTTCTTATAACAAAAGCAGTGAGGGTAAGTAATGAGTCAGCAAGAATCTAATTATATTCCGTTCGCCTCTAACCAAGAATTAGCAACCCCGATGGATTTATTACTTAATGAAGAATGGTTGAGAAAAAGCATCCAAGCTGAGGAAGAAGTAGGGGGTAATATTAGTGCTGGTTTAGATTGGGGTTCTGGTTTTAGTCAACTATTACTTAATCCCGAATTGTTTTATCGCTTAAAAACTTTGCGGATTTCGTTGAATCGAGAAGTGCGTTTGTTGCTCAAAGATTGGAATTTAGGAACTGCGACTTCTATAGCATCTGCTACCGCAAGAGAGAAGTTGCTGGAAAGATTCAGGCTACCTACATCTACTGTTAAAGAACATATTCAAACTGTGTTGCAGAGGGATGAACTTTTTGGTGAAGAGTTTATTTCTAATCATCAGGTGTTGCGCGAACTGCTTGGGGTAATGTTGACAGCAGAAGATTGGGAAATGATTGCTTCAGTTGCGGCGGATTCGTTGAAGCAGCAAATTATGAATCAGGTTTTGGTTGAGAGAATTTTAGTATAACTAATAACTCAATATTTGACCTATTATTAAGCATTTATAAATTTTGCTTTTTCTTTCTGAAATATTACTGAGGCTTAAGGTCTGTTCTACATCTTTTGATATAATACTTTTATACTATACTAGATAATGAAAAACCTTTTTTACATCTACTACCAGGAGGTGATAAAGATATGGCAAAGAATACAGGTAACGGTTATCGTCGTGGTGCTGTGGACAAACGCAGCCAAACTTACAACCCTGTAACCGAACAATGGGTAAAGCGTAATGCTGAAACCGGACAGTTTATGGACGTAAAGCAGAATGGTGAACCTTTTAAGGGTGTCCGTAAGGAAGACTAATACTAAATTGCGTTCAGTCTCCACACTGAACGCAAATCGGTAATGGTATTAGCACATTATTAGGGTGCGTCAGACAGTATAAATCACGTAAATAAACTGATTCTTGATATCTGACGCACTCTACATCTGTTTATGTAACTCTTGAATCTGACTCGTGCAGCATTTGATCTGTTATACTAGTAAAATTACTACTGAAATAAGTGAGTACCAAAACGTATGAGTTTGAATAATAATCTATCTAATAACGATGATTACAATGATTGGATTGCTGAAGATAGTAGAATAAAGGAAGAAAGAAATAAATGCTCTCTTAAGAGCGTTTCTACTAGCCAATTAGAGGAGACTATCTCTAAAGCTTTAAGCGAACTATTGAATTACCCCTACAAAGTGAAAATTGAATATATCAATTTTGCAGATGCAGATGTTCCGATATATAAAACAAGAGATGATGGTTCAGAATTGAAGCTTATTGTTTACCAAGAAAAGAAGAAAGTTGAGGAATAAACATAGTATCTATGCTGTAAAGTTTTTACTGTAATCACTAAAATACCAAAAAATAAAATGAAGATTAAAATTTCTCAAACAATTGAAATAAAGCAAAATATTCAAAATAATCCTTTTCCAGGAGGACGCTTTTTAGGGGGACAACTACTTTCTATAGAACACGAAGATATTTGTAGGCTAAAAGATGGAAGTTGGCAATTTATTTATATTGATTCTCCAAAAAATAAATCAAATCAAAAATCAACTTATTTATTTGCTATAGATGAAATATCAGATTTAATAGTTGATAAATCTGAGTTTGAAGAATTAATAAAAATAGATGGTATAAGAGAATTAATAGAAGCCGAAAAAATTATCACACCTAGCCCAGATATTAATAGTAATTGTTTTGTGCTTATACAAGATCACCCAGATTTTGCAGCTAAGTTTCTGGATATTATAGCTACTATCTCAGAATAGAGTTTAGCAACTTTGGTATGTAAGTCCCTTGTATGAAGTGTATGAAGGTAATTTTAACATTTTCAATAGCAAGAAAAATAAAAATTTGCTAAAAAAATTGTTTTTATTGCATCCTACTATATTAGGATAAGGATTAATTTTTTAAAGGGTATAAAACTATGTCATTCACCAGGCACGAATTTATTTCAGATTCACACAAAGAAGAATATTATCCCAATGAAAATGCAAAAATACGAGGATTAGCAAAGGCAGAATTATTAGCTCTTTTGCAAGATGAAGAGTTTTTAAAATCATTTAAAGAAAAGTTAAAAGCTGAGATTAAAGCAGAAATTTTATCAGAGATTAAAGAAAACGATCAATAACTATTGATAGAGCTTTTTATCAGGAATTTCAGTTTATGAAGCTAACTCTTGCTACTCAAATTGTTGATTTGGGTGATTCTCTAGCCAAGTTCAAGACTTTATTTTCTCGCTATTGGATATATGTTCGTGCAATAGTAATTTCAACTAGAAGCTATGATGATGGCTTAATAGTTGTTGAAAAACTAGAAAAATTAAATGAAATTTATAAGAAAGATAACTATCTAAGCGAAACCGAATATAGAAAGTTTCAAACAGATATTATTTTATTTAAGTTAGAACTTTTAGATAAAAAAGATGATTGGGATGAATTTATCCATTTTTTTGAACAAACTCTTCAAAATAGAAATGTTCATACCCTAACATACCATCCTGCTGTATTTGCTTATGTTGATCCCAAAAGCCATTACGTAGTCAGATTTGATACGCAATATATTTATATGCATCCACTCTACTTATTAGACCATCGTTATCAACTAATAAAGAAGAAAATTGATCGACGCTCAAAGAATAAGAAAATTAACAATTTACAACATAAGCTAAAGTCAGATTTGAGTGAAGAGGAAATTCAGAGCAGGTTTTCCACAATCATGAAAGCTGCTGAAGAAGGGCAACGAGTCTATTTTTCTGGCTATTACTAAAGTTAATGAAATGTAACGCACCTTATTACTGGTTTGAACACAGTTCCAAATTTTCAGTTGTTAAAAAGTATTTGTCAAATGATGATAAACTTTAACGAATCAAATTAATAGTAATTCCGAGAGATAAACTAGTCCAGACTTTATCTGCTGTTAATACAGGTAAATTCAAGCGTTTACCTAAAGCAAGACAAGCACGATCTCCTAATGATAATCCTGCACTTTTTGTTAAAGCTCGAAATTTAGCTATATTTATAGCATCTTCCTCATTGCAAGGAATAATTTCGAGACTATTTTCTAATAATCCTTCATTTCTTAATCGTCTAATAATTTCCTCTGGTGATTCTCCTAAATCAACAATTTTTGATAATACCTCTACCCAATTAATAATACTGATATAGCACCCATCAATTAAGGCATTTTCTACAATTTCTGCTCCTGGTTCATCTCTAAGATAAGCTAAAAAGGCAGAAGCATCTAACACAGATTTATTCACTTAAATACTCCTGTCTACGTTCAGTGATAAGTTCATCTACCAAATTTCTATCAGGTGATTTATCTCTTAATAAACCTCTTAATTTTTTAATTTGTTGTTTAACACTGACTAATTGTAATGTACCATTATCTTCAAGAGTTAAAATTAATCTGTCTCCAGATTCTAAATTAAGTATTTGTTGGATTTCTTGGGGTAAAGTTAAACGTCCTTCCGGTTCAATATTAAGTGTGTATTGTTGAGGACTTGATAAATTAGCAATTGTCATAGCTTTATATTTCCTTGTTTTCTACCTATTTCTAGTTTAGCAAAACTCTAAAAGTTAAAAAATCGCAGTTTTTTCTTTATCTTTAACTCCTACTCATCAATATCCATCGCTAAATCTTCAAAATTAGTAATTGTTACTTCTACATCAGGGAATATTGCTGTTATTTTCAACTCTCCTCCCATAGCTTCAATAACTTCTCGCAGATGACTAACATACATATCAGTACGATTTTCTAATCTCGAAATAGCAGGTTGTTTAATTTGCAACTTTTCAGCTAATTGAGCTTGAGATATTTTTAAAGATTGGCGTAATTCAGCTAATGCCATTTCTTCTTTTAATTTAGCTATTTGAGTGGCAATTTTGGCTTTTCTTTCTGCGGAGAAATCTTTAGTAAGATTGCTAAACTTTTTATGTCCTGTCATATTAAACCCTCCCGACTAATTTCTTGGAGATATTCTTCATAAAGACGATCTGCTATGGGAACATATTTTTCATAAAATCGCTTATCTCCTGTTTTATCTCCACCAATAAGTAAAATTGCCACTCGTCGCGGATCAAAAGCATAAAATACTCCGATTGGTTTACCACGACTTTGAATACGTAACTCTCTCAGGTGAGAGTTTTTTGCACCTTTGACATCGGATGAATAAGGAAAGGGTAATTGTGTTCCCTTTTCTTCAAGTAGTTGAACAACGCTGACAATATCATCTTGTTGCTCTTCTCTAAGAGTTTGCCACCAAATATCAAACTCATTCGTATATTCTATTTCCCAACTCACTTTCTATTATATTACGTTGATGTAATAAATCATAGCTTTAATTTGTCAATTTTCACAACTTTTTTTGCCTATACTGATACTCATCATTTTTTCCCAAACTCCTGAATTACTTGTTTAGTAATTTCTTGAATTGCTGCTAAAGTTGGCGGTATTATTTCGCTGTCCATTCCCAACCATAAAAGATATTCAATATTTCCCGCAGGTCCTGTTATGGGTGAATAAGTTAAACCCTGATATTTCCATCCTAATTCTAATGCCCCTTTCATAACATTAAAAATTGCATCAGCTTGGTCATCAGAATCGCGGACAACGCCTTTTTTGCCGATGCGAGACTTGCCAACCTCAAATTGTGGTTTTACCAGCAATATAGCCTCTCTGGGAGCTTGTGTTAATTGCCATACCGCCGGCAAAATTTTGGTTAAAGAAATAAACGAAACATCCACAACTATCAAATCAGGAAATATGGCATTTTCAGCATACAATTCCTCTGGTTGTAGTTGACGTAAATTCGTCCGTTCTTTTAAAATTACCCGTTGATCATTTCTGATTTTCCAGTCAACTTGTCCATAACCAACATCTACACCATAAACTTGTTTTGCACCGGCTTGTAATAAACAATCAGTAAAGCCACCTGTAGAAATTCCCCCGTCTAAACAAATCCTGTCAGTTACAGAAATCTCAAAAAATTTTAAAGCCTTAGCCAGTTTTTCACCACCACGAGAAACAAAAGGAGGACGTTCTTTAACTTGAATTTCTGCGGTAATATCAACTTCAGTCCCGACTTTATCAACCATTTGTTGATTTACAGTCACTTCTCCAGCTTGAATTAGCCGTTGTGCTTGCTGACGGGAGGGACATAATCCCAAATCTACTAATAATGTATCTAATCGCTGTTTAACCAATTTCACTTTTTATAGCTGTTTATATTTGCTTTCCTATTCTAAATCCTAAATTATACGATTAATCTTAAATATTCAAAAAATAGATCCCTGACTTTTCAAAGAAGTCGGGGATATTTGATTTTAATTTAATGTCATTAGTTAATATTGTGAATATGATGATCATTTATTTTATTTGTGAATTAACACCCTTATTAAGAAAACCCAAAGTAATTCGTTTCATAAACCAATGCAAACCCCAAAGGATTATAAAAGTGAGAGTAATAATTATCAAGGGTTGTTTACCAAGAATTTCTTCTACACCTTTTGTGATTATGGCATCTGGTTGAGTAATAAAATCCCAACTGTTAAATCTCAAAAATCTTCCCCAATAAATACCGATAGCAGAAAGAGCATGAGTAATCAACTCAACAGGAAAAATCCATTGACTTTTACCCGTTCGATGTAAATAGTAACCCAAATTTATTAAAGATATAACATAAGCTTCAAATCCGCCAAAAATGACGACAAAATACACAGGAATTAAGACTAATGTAATCATCCATATTGACTGAACTCGCCGGATATCATCTATCAAATGAATGACATCAGTTAATAGATAAGGCGCATTTGGTAAAAAAGCATAGAAACTCAAAAATCCTAGCCACCAAACCCATGAACCACTGCGCTGACGGCGAAATAGCCAAACACTCAAAGCTAAAGGAATAAAAGCCAAAAATAAATTCCAAGTCATCCACCGCAGATTAACTTGTAAAACATGGAAAACCGTTGTTATTAATTCAATCACTTCTGCTTTCATGGAATTGCAATAGCTAGAATAAATTTGTTTTTTTGGTTACACAAAATTTGCAGTTGTAGATTTGTTAAAAATCTCAAGACATTGTCTGTGAAACTCTATTTTAGATCACTGTTGCATGAAATGGTTATTTATCAACATTTCTATCATGGAGCAGTTGATATTCACAAGGTTTTTGCCTATGTTCGGTGAATTTAGAGATTAATACTTTCGGAAAAATTCAACCCCTATATATATGGGCGCACGGATTTCCACTATACTCTTATAATAGGGGAAAGTCCGGCATTTGTCAACTATCTCACCCATAAATTTCTGATAGCGTCGTCTGACATAAACCAGATTAAGATTGAATTAACGGCAAGAATTAATATAGCAGTATGCACTTGAATCAGATCCTAATTTTAATCCCAGAGCGTTATATTCAAAGGGTTTTACTGAAAGCTGCTAGAGAATTTATAAATTTGTTCCCCCGTCCTGAAAAAGATTACATTTAGTGAAGTTACAAAGAAATTACAGATATGTCCATTGAACTGCAAGCAGAATTAGGTCAAGCGGTGGAACAGCGTCGCAACTTTGCGATTATTTCTCACCCTGATGCTGGTAAAACCACACTGACAGAAAAACTATTATTATACGGGGGTGCTATTCACGAAGCTGGAGCAGTAAAAGCCCGCAGAGACCAGCGCAAAGTAACTTCTGACTGGATGGCAATGGAACAACAACGGGGGATTTCCGTAACTTCTACGGTATTACAATTTGCCTATCGTAACTGTCAAATTAATTTACTCGACACTCCTGGACACCAAGATTTTAGTGAGGACACCTATCGGACTTTGGCAGCAGCCGATAATGCGGTGATGCTGATAGACGCGGCTAAAGGTTTAGAACCCCAAACGCGGAAACTGTTTGAAGTGTGTAAAATGCGGGGTATCCCAATTTTTACCTTTGTGAATAAACTCGACCGTCCGGGCAGAGAACCCATAGATTTGTTAGATGAAATTGAGAAAGAATTGGGATTACAGACTTATGCAGTGAATTGGCCTATTGGGATGGGCGATCGCTTTAAAGGCGTATTTGACCGCCAACAGCAGCAAATTCATTTATTTGAGCGCAGTTCTCATGGTAGTAAAGAAGCAAAGGAAACTATCCTCAATATAGGCGATCAGCGACTTGAAGAATTACTAGAAAAAGAACTATACCACCAACTTAAAGACGAGTTAGAACTCTTAGAAGGAGTTTGTCCAGAACTAGATTTAGACTTAGTACACGCCGGCAAAATGACCCCAGTATTTTTTGGTAGTGCCATGACTAACTTTGGGGTGGAATTATTCCTCAAGAACTTCCTTGACTTTGCCCTCAAACCAGGTACACATAGCAGCAGTGTCGGCGATATTCCTCCTACCTATCCAGAATTTACCGGATTTATTTTCAAACTGCAAGCCAACATGGACCCAAAACACCGAGATAGGGTGGCTTTCGTCCGGGTTTGCACAGGCAAGTTTGAAAAAGATATGACAGTAAATCACGCTCGAACTGGCAAAGTTGTCCGTCTATCACGTCCGCAAAAACTATTTGCCCAAGAAAGAGAATCTATTGATGTCGCTTATCCAGGGGACGTGATTGGTTTAAATAATCCAGGTGTTTTCGCAATTGGTGATACAATTTACACAGGACAAAAATTAGAATATGAGGGAATTCCTTATTTCTCACCTGAACTTTTTGCTACTTTGAGAAACCCCAACCCATCGAAATTTAAGCAGTTTCAAAAAGGCGTTTCCGAATTGCGAGAAGAAGGTGCTGTCCAAATTATGTACTCCACCGATGAAGCCAAGCGGGAGCCAATTTTAGCAGCGGTTGGTCAATTGCAGTTTGAAGTAGTCCAGTTCCGCTTAGAAAATGAGTATGGTGTGGAAACTATTCTCGATTTATTACCTTACAGTGTCGCCCGTTGGGTTGAAGGTGGTTGGGAAGCTTTAAAGCAGGTGGGACGTTTATTCAATACCACTACTGTTAAAGATAGCATGGGACGACCAGTATTGTTATTCCGCAATGAATGGAATTGTCAACAGTTGGAGGGTGATCATCCAGAGTTGAAATTAAGTGCCATCGCTCCCGTCTTTTCCCATCAACAATCAGCAGAAAGTTAGAGGCAGTTGTCAGTTGTCCGTTGTCCGTTGTCCGTTGTCAGGGTATCTCAATAAGCGTGCTATTTGTCACTTAGAACAGATTGGAGTACCAAAGTTTGTATGCCTTCCCACGCTGAATCATGTTTAGAGGCTGGTTTAGCTGCTCTCAAGCAGGGGAATTACTACACAGCGATCGCTAACCTTCAACCACTAGCCAAAGATCAAAGTCAAGAAAGGATTTGTTTACAGGCGCAAGTTGGGTTAGTGATGTCCTATGCCCGCACGGGTGAAGTCTCTAAGGCGATCGCTCTGTGTCAAAATCTGATTGCTAATAGTAATCCCCAAGTTCAAGAGTGGGCAACACTTGCTCTTGAACACCTGCATAAACGCAAAAACCAGAAGAAAAAATCCCATAAAACCAATACTGGACTTGTTTCTAGTTTAAATCCTGCCCAACCACAGCTACAAACAGCTTATACTGGTAATGATGGTAACAACACTATCAAACCCGTTAACGTTTATTGGCGCAATGCTAGACGCGCTAAAGTGTGGCAACCCCTAGGCAAGCCTAACATCATTCCCTCTCGACTACTTGCTCTGGGAACATTCATGGCATTGTTTTGGACTTGTCGAGAAGTGCTTAAATTAGTATTGGGTTTAATCAATCAAATTCTCTATCAACTGCCCTACTTAGAACCCATCCAGATTTTATATAGCGATCCTAGTTCCTTGATGCTAGGATTGTTGATCATCTTCATGGCATCGTCTCCTTGGTTGCTCGACTGGGTACTAACAAGATTTTCCGGTCAAGAAGAGTTAACCAAAGAGAAATTAAACTCCTACAGCCGGGAAACACCCAGAGTATTACAACGCGCTTGCCAACAGCGGCACTGGTCAACCCCTCAACTGAGAATCTTACCAATTTCCGCCCCGATGATTATCAGTTATGGCAACCTCCCCCGCACAGCGAGAATAACTGTTAGTCAAGGTTTATTAGAACAACTGGCAGATGACGAAATAGCTGCCATCTATGCTTTATCTTTAGGACAAATTGGGCGTTGGGATTTTGCGGTCATGTCCCTAGTTTTACTCGTGGCCATGCCATTTTATGGAATATATCAGCAAGTGTCAGCTTGGGGAAATCAACATGACAGTAAAATTTGGCGTTGGCCAGGTACAGTTTTAGCAGCCATCAACTATGCAATTTGGTGTCTGTTCACGGGTACAGCCTTACTTAATTGCCAATTGCGGCTTTACCATAGCGATCGCCTGGCCGCAGAAATCACCGGTAATCCTAATGGACTAATTCGCGCTTTACTGAAAATATCCATTGGTGTAGCCCATGATATCAGCCTCAAAGAACAAACCTGTTGGCAGTTAGAAAGCCTGAATCTCCTCTCGCCAGTTGCATACCAACACAGCATAATTTTAGGTAGCACCGCCGGTCATCTACCTTTTGAATCATTTTTAAAGTGGGAAAATTTTCATCCCTATCGGCAATGGTTTACAATTAATAGTTGTCATCCAACAATAGGCGATCGCATCGAGCGCCTTTGTCAAATAGCCCGTCATTGGCATTTAGACACCGAATTATATCAAACAAAGCCATCACAACCCATTCTCATCAAGCCCCAATCCTTCTATTTACAAATTGCCCCTTGGTTGGGAATCCCCCTCGGTGTTGTATTTGCCTGTCTAACTTGGTTAATTTGGCAAACAGCATACACCTTACACTTGTTAAACCTCAAGTGGATATATGATAATTGGTCTTTTGTCGGAGGTTGTATGTTGATTGGCTTTAGCATTGGCACAGTTATGCGGATAAATGCTTTATTTCCCGATATTACACCTGTCAATGTTCAAAAAGATGAAAACTTTACCAACCTCTTAGCAAATCCCGCTATTTTACCAATTGATAGCATTAGAGTTCGGTTTACTGGTAAGCTATTAGGCCGCCCTGGTATTGGCAATTGTTTAGCACAAGACCTAATCCTGCAATCTAGCCAAGGTTTAATGAAATTACATCATATTCCCTGGTTAGGAAAGTCATTCAATCCTCAAGACTTGATTGGCAGACAAATCACTGTTACAGGTTGGTTACGACGGGGGACAACTCCTTGGATTGATATCCAAACTTTAGAAACTAAAGGTGGCAAAAAAATTAATAGCCCTCATTCTATCTGCTCCACTGTCATCGCAGTTGTTGCCCAAGCCTGGGGTGCTTATATTATGCTCACAGGTTCTTAGATATTAGTCAGTTGTCAGTAGGGGCGAAGCATTTGGAAGATAAATTATCAGTCATTGCCAAAAATAGTTCTCCAAATGCTTCGCCCGTACAGTTGTTAGTGGGAAGAAATATTCCCCCTGCTCCCTGCCTGTTTTGCCTCTTGCTTTAAAAATGTGTTTTATGTTACGATAAGCTCATACTATTGGCTATTGGCGGAAAAGTTTCTGCGGAACTAGCTACGTAGGAAATACCATGATAATGTTAAGCAATGGTATTTTGTTCTGCGGGCAAGAATTAAGAAGAATGAATTTACTGTGGTGGATAGTTGGCTATTAAATTAACAATTCCGAAAATTAAAGTGATATTAGCCCACGAGTGCATAAGTGCTTTCGTGGCAAATAAGCTTGATCCCAACAAAAAACTGTATTCTATAAGTTGATAGCATGACTTACGCCACGCTACACTATCGGATTACAGAAATTGGTTTGTGGCAGTTTTTAGTCCATAGTATCTATTCAAAAACCAAAGCCAATTGATTGTTTTTGTCTTGCCCTGTTTAATCCCAATTTGGAGGTATGTTCCATGTCCATTCGCCTATATATAGGAAATTTGCCCAAGGAAGAAATTGATCGTCAAGATTTGCAAGCTGTATTTGCAGAAGAAGGCGATGCTGTCACCACTAAACTAATTAAAGACCGTAAAACAGGCAAATGCCGTGGTTTTGGGTTTTTAACGGTGAACAATGACGAACAAGCCGATCAAATTATTGAAAAATATAATGGTCAAATGTTCAAAGATACACCCATTAAGCTAGAAAAAGCTTTACCACGGACTAAAGGTGAGGAAGGGGACGAACAACCACAACAACAGGTCCCTAAACCAGTCATCCAAGGTAGTAGTTCCCCCGCTCCTAGCAGCAACAAAGAAGGCAACCGTCGGGAGAGAACTAAAAAACCTCGCCGTGGTGGTGGTGGTGGTGCGCGTGAGACTGTTGGTAACGTTGATAACGAAGCTTTTCGTCCAGATCCCCGTTGGGCAGCGGATTTAGAAAAGCTCAGACAGATGTTGGAAGCACAAACTACCAACTAGATTGTCTATTCAATCAATGTGCTTTGAGAGTAATTCTTGAAGCTGCTTCGATATCAGTTTCAGCGGTTAGAAATTTCTTTCAAATCCAATCAACAAGCAGTGCAGGTAGCCACATCAGGTTATCTGCACTGTTTGTTTTGGCAATTTTTGAGGTTTGACGGTGCAATTACACAAAATTTGTGATTTTTTAGGAAAACTGTATCTAAATTAACAAAAATTCTGACAATGTAGGAATAGTATAAGCTAATACACTTGTCTTGATTAAATCAGTGCTTTTGAAAATGATGGTAATTAAGGTAATATTTTCAGCAATTTAATTTTGATGTATTTACTTTCATGGAAATAATTTTGACTGCTTGAACCTTGTAAATAATGAATTGTAAATATCTAACTTAGGATGTGGCTTTGCTACTTCAGATAGGTTTTATCATGAATTAACTCATATATCATGATAGATAATATTCGTTTGTCGCCATAAAAAGATAGAGAAAAATATCTATCGAAGGTATTAAACATAAATATAGAAAGTGGGGAAAATTAACCAATATTTTGGTAATAATTAAAATAGAATAAATATTAGTTATGCAAATTTCCCCAGAAAAACACAGATTTCAGTTTAATAAGCACAAGTTGAAAACTCACTTTTATCTTGTTAAAATCAGGAACACAACAAATTTATGAAAGCTACCACTAAAAAACACATTGCTTTAATTTCAGTTCATGGCGATCCAGCAATTGAAATAGGCAGAGAAGAGGCAGGAGGACAAAATGTTTATGTCCGCCAAGTGGGTGAAACCCTGGCACAGCTAGGATGGCAAGTAGATATGTTTAGTCGGAGAGTCAGTGCTGATCAGGAAAGGATAGTGCAACATCACCCTAATTGTCGGACTATTCGGTTAACCGCAGGTCCGGTGGAATTTGTGCCACGAGATCAGGGTTTTCAATATTTGCCAGATTTCGTCTTTCAGTTACTAGAATTTCAAAAAGAAGCTGGGATTAATTATGATTTAGTGCATACTAATTATTGGTTATCTAGCTGGGTAGGGATGGAACTAAAGAAAAGACAAGGAACTAAACAGGTTCATACCTACCATTCTTTAGGGGTGATTAAATATAACACCATAGAAAATATTCCTTTGGTGGCTAGTCAACGTTTAATAGTCGAAAAACAAGTATTGGAAACAGCGGAAAGAATTGTGGCTACCAGTCCCCAAGAACTGGAACATATGCGATCGCTTGTTTCCCAAAAAGGCAAAATTGATATTATTCCCTGTGGGACAGATATTCAGCAGTTTGGTTCAGTGGAAAGACAAGCTGCCAGGGCTACTTTAGGAATTGATCCAGAAGCTAAAGTGGTGTTATATGTAGGTAGATTTGACCCCCGCAAAGGCATAGAAACCTTGATCAGGGCAATGCGAGAATCTAAGTTTTATGAATCCAAACAATTGCAGTTGATTATTGGTGGTGGTTGCACACCGGGAAATAGTGATGAAAAAGAACGCGATCGCCTTACCGGAATTGTCAACGAATTAGGGATGAATGAATGTACCTCTTTTCCCGGTTGTTTGAGTCGGGAGATATTGCCAGCTTATTACGCCGCCGCGGATATTTGTGTTGTTCCTAGCCACTATGAACCCTTTGGATTGGTAGCTATCGAGGCTATGGCCTGCGGTACACCTGTAGTCGCTAGTGATGTCGGTGGATTACAATTTACCGTTGTCAATGAAGAAACTGGTTTATTAGTACCACCGCAAAATGTCCCAGCTTTTAACCACGCTATTGATCGGATTCTGGGCAATCCTGCATGGCAGCAAGAATTAGGAAAAGCTGCTAAAAAGCGTGTTATTAATAAATTTAGCTGGCATGGTGTAGCGAGTCAGTTAGATGAACTCTATACCCAACTTTTACAGCAATCTGTGAGAGAACCCGCATTAGCTAGTAAATTAGGTAACAGGCAGAAGGCAGTTGGCAAGGGGCAGGGGGAATATTTATTCCTAATGACAACTGACAATCCGTGCATAGTTGTAAGATAGGAAAGCATCAATTGACACTCTCAGCGGCTAAAGCCTGTGAGATTCTTGGTTCACGGAAACCACTTAATTTAGATTCCTTGCGTTCTCTAAACCAGAGGTGGGGTTTATTTCTGTTAAATACGAAGTTGAAAAACCTGCTATACTTGCAGACAGACAGACCATTGGCGTTGACATAGGAATTAAGGAGTTAGC